>CAJORD010000001.1 GCA_905236605.1 uncultured Synergistales bacterium
ACGAAAGATTCAAACAGCTTATCGCTGACGGCGTTGACTGCTACATCCTCAACACCGGCAACTTCATGGGCAAGCCCGTAGGCAAAGAGAACACGCTCATGATTATTGAGAGAATCGTCGAAGGCAAAGCAAAGTGGGAACCGTTTGGAAATCTCTCGGGCGTTAAGATCATGAAGATCGACGGATTTGACGCTGATCTCAAGAACGAAGAATACAAGACGCAGTTAAAGAAGCGTTTCCAGGACAGATTGAATTTCATCAACGCGAAAGAAACAGAACGCGGCGGAATTGATAAACTTCCTGCGGACGCTAAAGAAGCCGTTGAGAAATTAATCGCCGAGATCGGCTAAGAACTTGAAATCAGTCGTCTTTAATTGGCGGCTGATTTTTTTATTTTCAAATTGAAAAAACTATTGACAAAGTGATTCAAAATGATAAAATGTTCCGTTCCGTTCCGTTCCGTTCCGTTCGTAAACTATGCTCTTATATAAGAGGCTGGCGCGGTGTAACGCTCGCGACTTACCTGTGGCTTATCTTGATGTCTTATGCGATTGTACATATCGATGTTCACAGCAAAATACCGCGAAAGACCCTTTATATAATTTCCGTCATTGAAGTTGTATTTGCCATTGCGTTTTATGCGGCCCCAAAGTTATTAAAGCACGCCGAAAAAATCACGTTAGCTTCTGAAACTCTTACACAAAGCGAACGAAAAAAATTTTTTTTGAAGACATTCATTTTTACATTCCTTGAATTTTTTGTGATGTATTTATTGTATTATCCCGGCAGCATTGGTTGGGATAACGTAGTCCAGTACGCTCAAGCGGTCGGCGCGCATGGTTACAACGATCATCACCCTGTGTTTCATACACTTTTTGCTTTCACACTTCCATTACGATTAACCGGCGGTTGGGTAGGTTCTATTGTATTATTTCAAATAATTTTATTTTCGCTTAGCTTAGCATATATGGGCGCTACTATAGCTGAATTTGGGAATCGTCGTTGTGCAAAAAATTTTTTAATTTATATAATGCTGAATCCGTTTACGCTTTACATGGGAATCAGTCCGCTAAAAGATTCTTCGCTAGCGATTGCGGCAATGATTTTAATGTGCTTTGCTCTTCGTACGTACTACACAAACGGCGCTTGGATTCAAAATTGGAAAAATGCGACGATATTTGTACTAATTCTCACAGCAGCAACGATTTTCAGACATAACGCGATCTTATTCACATTGCCTTTGATGCTCGCGATGTCGTTTTACGTCAGCAAACGAAAATTAATTTGTATGATTGCATGTGTAGCAAGCATGATTTATTTTGTCCGCTATCCTTTATATAACTGGCTCGACGTTGACAGATCCATGAATAACAGACAAATAGAAATGCTTGGTTTTCCAATGACGATTATCGGCAACGCTGTTAAGGAAGCGCACGAAAAACTTGATGATGAAGTTCTCGAATTTGCTTATACAATCGCGCCGCAAGACGTTTGGGAAGATTCTTTTGAACTCTATCAGGGCTTTAACAGCACCAAAGGTGGCTCACGACACATAAAACTTGACGAAGAAACACGCAAGAGATTTTCTGTAATTGACGTCCCCGCTATTGAGAGAGCAGGCTGGAAAAAAATTTTGAAATTAACTGCGAGATGTTTTGCCGAAGCTCCGTTAGCGGCGTTGCGCGGTGCTTGTGTTTTAATAAATTCGTCAAACGGAATTTTTGGACATTCGAACGCTGTATTTACATTTTTAATTCAACAGGAAGTCGTAATTGAACAGGGCGTTGACCTTCATCACTCAAAGTTTTTAAAATTGAAATTCCTAACGCCGCTTGTAAAAAATTCTTTCCTCGCTAATTACAACACTGTAAAAATGCACTTGTTGCGAGATGATGACATAACGCTTCAAGCTCTTGTGTTCATCATGCTTAATGGCGTAATGGTTATTTTCAAACATATTTTTCAAAATTTGGGATTAATTAATCTCGCGATTGTAATTTTTATTTTTGCAAAATTAAATTTCAAAACTTCCGACGACTGGAAAAAATTCACGCTCGCACTTCCAATTTTGCTTCATAATTGGGGGACGACGCTATTTTTGACCGGACCAGGCCCGCGATATTTTTATCTTTCATTTTTGGTGTTGCCAACGGTGATTCTGATTTTAATAA
>CAJORD010000002.1 GCA_905236605.1 uncultured Synergistales bacterium
CTGCCGTAGTTCGCTCCGTTGCCCTCGTACCATACGTTCGCTAATTGTTCCATTGTTTTCGGCTTGCGGGCGTTTAATCTTTTCAAAAATTCGGGGCTGACCGTTCTGCAATACTGCTCTGTTCTGTCCTCGTCGATTTTTATTGCGCGGCCGATTTGTTCTTCGTGGGCGGCCATGATGTTCGCAAGGTTTGTGAGCGTCTTGGCGGTATGGTCTCCGGCTTCGCTTTTAAGTCCTACGTGAATGTGAACTCCGCAACCTCTTGAAGGGCTTGATTTTGCTCCGGCTTTTCTTAAAACTCTAAGGAGTGCCTGAAGCGTTTCGATGTCTTCGTAGTGAAGGATCGGCGTAACAAGTTCGCATTTTTCGTTGTCGTTGCCGCGAATGGAGCCGTCGCGCTGAAATTTCCACTCTCTGCCCTGCTCGTCCCATGCGCTCCATGTCATGTAGCTGTTGCGTGAATTTGTGAATTCGCTTCTGCCGGTTTTGAAGAAGTTCGCCGCGATTTCCGCCGCTTTTTCTCTGCTGATGCCGTTCATTTCTACTTCTACGCCGATTGTTTGTTTCTTCATGTTCGCTATCTGTGCTAGTGTCTTGTTTGTCATTTTTATTTCTCCTTCATGATGATTACTGCATTTCTTCGTTCGATGGTTATATTTTCGCTCTGAATAAATAAAAAGTCAAGTTATTTTTAATCATAAAAAGAGAAAAAATAACGGGGAAAAATTCCCCCGCCGTTTTATTCAACTTTCATGAGAATTGCCGGTTTTGTTTCCGGCTTGCCAGTTTCAAAATCTTCAAAACCGGTGTTGACGTTTCTGAGTCCGGCGACCTTGATGCCGCGTTGTTCAAAATCTGCGAGCATTTCAAGGAGTATTGTGCTTGCTGATGATACCGTGAACTCCGTGATGCCGAGCCTGCGAATTTCAGCCACGACGCTGTCCATCTCGTGCGACCAGATACCGTCGCTGATGTCCAGAATTTCGTTCTTTGTGCGCTTGAGTACCCTATAGCTTGAGAGGACTGTGTAATTTGCTTTGCCGCTGTGTTCTTCGTGGTTTCTGATGATTTCGTCGTATTCCTTAATTTTTAACATTTTTAACTCTCCTTTATGATGATTACTGCGTTCTTGCTTGATGATGTTATTTTCGCTCTAAATAAAAATAAAGTCAAGTATATTTTAATTTAATAATGTGATAAAATAAGAAAAAATTTACGAAAGGAAAATAAAATGGATATTCAAGAATTTATATCGATTGAAGAAGCCGCACAAAAACTTGGTTACGAAAAAAGTTCTGTAACATTGCTCTGCCGTCAAGGGAAATTGGACGGCGCAATCAAAATCGGAGGCCGATGGCTCGTGCCGAGAGTAACGATTGAAAATTACGTGAAAGCTCCGCAGGGTTTTGCGGCGATCTGGAAGCGTAGGCGCGAAGCTGAAAAACTCGAAGCAGAAAATTATGTTTTGTCTGATGATGAAAATTCAGAATCGCTTGAACGTGATGAAGTCAACGGGAAGAAGAACATTGAATTAGAAATTTTGCGGTCATTGAAAGTTCTAATTAAAGAAGTCAGAAAGATTGAGAGAATGATAAGCGCAGACTAAGCCTGCGCGTTAAATTATTTCCATGCTTTGAAATAATGAGTCTTGCCCCAACAGTCGATAGTGATTAAACGGACGTATTCTGAAGTTTCACGATCAAGTCGAAATCTACTGAATAATCTTAATTTATTCAGATTTTCCACGAGTTCGTCGCCAGTAATGCTGTCTTCAGTTACATCTTGAATGGCGATGACGGTGCAGTTGTCTTTATGAAACATAATAGCAAGATTTTCCGGCATTCCATTTTCATTTATTAACTCTGGATTTTTCATCACATATAACCTCCTTTATTTTTTAAGTGGTTATATGTTCACTCTGAACGAAATTTATCGCAAGCTGTTATGTCTAGTTATTTTTTCGGCGATTTAGCTGGCTTTTATCTTGAGCTTTTTGTTCTTCTGCAAAATTTAAAAATTTTCCGCGCAGAAATTTTGGAATCGGTAAACCTAATTTTTCCGCATTCTCGACTATGCTAATGCCTTCGTTGCCGATATAAAACAGGCAGACAGCGGTCTTTAACGCCGCCGAATTGTTCAGCATTTCTTTGTCGATTATGTTTGCAAGTCCGACAAAAAAGAACATTGTTACTTTTCGCTTTATGCCATCAAAAGCTATCTTGCATGAAATTTTGCCTTCGCTCCCGCACCTGAAAATTCCTGTAATGTAATCTGCGGCGGCACATGCTAAAAGAACTTTGAAGAATCCATCGAGGCCGCCAAAAAACCACCCCGACAAGCCGATAATTCCCGCGATTAAAAATTCAGAGAGTTCATCGTTCATGCAATCACTCCTGACTCTTTCGCCATCTCATCAGCTCGTCTTAGCCAGCCATTGAGAAAAACTTTTTGGGACGGATTCCCAATAACAATTTTTTCGTAATATTTTTTGCGCTGAATATAAATGGCTTTGGCGAGTGTCATCGGCGTGCAGGCCTTTAATGCCGCAAAAGTTTTCGGGCCGAACTTGCCGTCAATCACTACAGACTGACCGCAGTCAATGGCCGCCCGTTGAAGAATATTTGCGAATTTGCCGTGATTTATGCAACAATCCAAGCAACACAAACACACCGGCCATTCGAGTTCGTTCCATTTATATTTGTCCCAGAAATTTTTTCTGTAAATTAATTTTGCCTCATCGACGGTCAATTTGCAAATATCATCATGACCGACAATTCCAGCTTTATAAGCGGTTTTGAGTGTCGCCCACGTTACACCGTAAGCAGTC
>CAJORD010000003.1 GCA_905236605.1 uncultured Synergistales bacterium
AAGCCGTTCTAAATACGGCACTAACGCGCTCACGGAACTTCCACGCGAGAAACTAATCCAAAAATTTCTCAACAATCTAAGCGACCCTATGATACTAATTTTGCTTTGTGCTTTGGGTATCCAACTTGTATTATTCTTCATGGGCAAAGCGGAATGGTTCGAGCCTTTTGGCGTATTCGTGGCTATTTTAATTGCCGGCAGCGTCTCTTCTATCACTGAATACAAACAGGAAGAAAAGGCTTCACTACTGAAATCTCAGCAAGATAAAAAAGAAGTTACAAAAGTAATCAGAGATGGAAAAATTCACGAAATCCACGTTAGCGAAGTTGTAGTTGACGACGTGATTTTTTTACAGGCTGGTGACAAAATCCCCGCTGACGGCGTAATGATTGACGGCGAGATAAAAGTTGATCAATCCGCGCTTAATGGCGAAACTGAAGAAGCTGAAAAAATTCCAAATACAACGGACGAAGATTTTAATGACAGAGATTTACTAAATAAATTTTATGTCTATCGTGGTACTGTTGTATGCGGCGGCGAAGGATACATGAAAATTTCTGTCGTTGGTGATAAAACCTTGTTCGGCGAACTTGCTCTCGAAGTCCAAGAAGCTCAACGAAAAACACCTTTACAAGTTAAACTCGGCAAATTAGCTCAACAAATTTCAGTTTTTGGTTATACTGGAGCCGTAGCGATTGTATTAGGCATATTGGCGCGAACGCTGATAACGGGCGAACTTCCCGCGGATTTTTACGGCTGGGCGCGGCTCTTGATTGATGCAATTACAGTCGCTGTTACAATAGTTGTGTGTGCTGTTCCTGAAGGCTTACCTATGCTAACTTCAATGCTGATGTCGTTTCAATCTATGCAGATGGCGGGCGATAATGTTCTTGTGCGAAAAATTAACGGTCTTGAAACCGCGGGCAGCTTAAATCTACTATTTAGCGATAAAACCGGAACAATCACTGAAGGACGCTTGACTATCTCCGAAATAGCTGTGCCAATGATTGTAAAGCAAACCGGCGATGTCAAAATTTCAATCTTTAATTCCTTGCGAGAACTTGCGCCGGGCAGTTTAGAAGATTTAATTTTGGGTGCCGGTGTCAACAACTCTGCAACCGTCGGCGATGACACTGTAATAGGCGGAAACAGCACTGACCGCGCTTTGATGTCTTTCTTCATGAACAACCTCGAAATTTTGGATCGAATATCCGAAGCTAAAGCTCAAGTGCAAAATTTCACGGCTTTCAATTCCGACAATAAGTTATCAACCGTTGAATTTGCTGATGGCACCGTTTATATCAAAGGCGCTCCCGAAAAAATTATTCCACAATGCGAAAATCTTCCGGATCAAAACGTAATCGACGCTTATATTAACGCTCAAGCCGCTCGCGCCATGCGTTTACTTGCCATTGCCAAAAAGAAAGATACTAAAACCGAACTCGTTTGCGTTTTGAGTATTCGCGATAATGTTCGCAAGGAAGCCGTCGAAGCTATAAAGCGTGTTCGTGCCGCGGGGATTCAAGTTGTAATGGTAACGGGCGACAGAAAAGAAACAGCCGTTGCTATAGCGCGTGAATCCGGCTTAATCACAACTCCGGAAGAAGTTGCAATGACTTCGCAGGAGATGGCCGAAAAATCTGATGACGAACTCAAAAAGATTTTGCCAAATCTTCGTGTAATCGCGCGCGCTTTGCCGTCTGACAAAAGCAGACTTGTAAAAATCGCTCAAGAATTAAATTTAGTTGTCGGCATGACCGGCGACGGCGTCAACGATTCTCCGGCATTGAAAAAAGCTGATGTAGGCTTCGCAATGGGATCGGGCACTGAAGTTGCAAAAGAAGCCGGCGATATTACAATCCTTGATGACAATTTCAAATCCATCGGCAAAGCAATTTTATACGGGCGTTCGATGTTCAAGAGCATCAGAAAATTCTTGGTGTTCCAGCTTACTGTCAATGTAGCGGCCGTGTTCGTTTGCTTCCTTGGCCCTCTGTTCGGTCAAAATATTATGCTCACAGTCATACAATTACTATTAATCAATCTCGCCATGGATACGCTTGCGGCGATTGCGTTCGGTTCAGAGCCTCCGCGTGAGCAATACATGAACGAAAAACCGATCCCGCGCGACGAAAACATAATTACGCCGTCAATGTTGCAAGATATTTTAATCGGAGCGGCTTATATCACGTTCATTTGCCTCGCCGTGATGTTCTTTGCGCCCGTCAGAAAATTATTCGCGACTGACGATATTATTTATTTGCGCACGGCTTTGTTCGCTGTGTTTATGATGGCGATCACGTTCAACGGGCTTTCGATGGCGTCGTCAAGAAATTGCGTTTTAGTCATGCTGTTTATATTTGTGCTTCAATGGCTGTTCATCGAATTAGGCGGCGAGTTCTTAAGCGTGAAAGCGTTGAGTTTGGATTCGTGGCTTAATTGTTTCGTGCTTGCGTTCATGATTGTGCCTGTGCGACTCGGAGCAAATTTATTATTAAAAAAATTTGCAGCTAAGAAATAAATAATTAAAGGGATAAGAGAATTTTAGTTTTTAACTCTTGTCCCCTTTTGTTTTTTATATTAAGGCATTTTGCCTGATTAATTTTTCTCGAATATCATTAACACTTTAATTTTTTTACAGACAAAGCTCTTCGATTTTCGCGCTTATTTTTTCGATCGCCAGATTGCTGCCTCCGAGTCGTGCGACTTCTGCGCCGTTCTTGAAAAATAAAAACGTCGGCTGCGCCATAACCGCCGGCCTGACCATCATAGCCACGCGGCGATTCTTTGATGTATCGACGGAACAAAATTTGAATTTGCCTGCGTACTTTGGATTTTCGGCGAGCGCGTGATATTTTGGCATCAACGCCATACAAGGCCCACACTTCGGCCCCCAAAAGTCTAACACTACCGGAACAGGAGAATTTTTGACTTCTTCATCAAAATTTTCTTTTGTGATTTCAATAACTGCCATTTTAATTTTTCACCTCAAATTTTATAATAGCACTTATTTTCATGAGCAAAAGGGAGTTTTTATAAATATGGAAAGACACGAATTAGTTATCATTGGCGCAGGCCCTGCGGGAATGTCAGCGGCAATTTATGGAAAACGCGCGGGACTTGATGTTTTAGTTCTTGAACGCGCAGCCACGGGCGGACAGATTAACAACACTGACGAAATCGAAAATTATCCAGGCATAGCTCACGCAACAGGCGCCGAACTCGGGGAAATGTTCAAAAATCACGCGTTGAGTTTTAACACAGAAATTCGCATGGTCAATTCCAGTAAAGTCGAACTTCGAGGCGATAAAAAAATCGTCGTTACAAAAAAATCAAACGAAATTAACGAAATCGAAGCCGATGCAATTATTGTAGCAACCGGCGCGCACTTTAGACACTTAGGCTGCGAAGGCGAAGCTGAACACATAGGCCAGGGCGTTAGCTTTTGTGCAGTTTGCGACGGGGCTTTCTTTGAAGATTTAGAAATCGCTGTTGTAGGCGGCGGGAACACGGCAATCGAAGAAGGAAATTATTTAACAAAATTTGCGTCAAAAGTTTATATTATTCATCGCCGCGACGAATTCAGAGCCGATAGAGCCGCAGTCGCTAAGACACTTGCAAATCCGAAAGTGCAGCCCGTTTATAGCACCGTCGTTGAAAAAATTGAAGGCAATGGAATGGTCGAGAACGTCGTATTAAAGAACGTCAAGACCGGCGAAATCTCAAATCTTCCTGTCGCAGGTGTGTTTATGTTCGTGGGCCAAGAACCTGAAAGCGAATGCGTGAGCGACCTCGTCGAAGTTGAAAAAGGCGGCTGGATAATCACAAATGACCGCATGGAAACGTCAGTAGCAGGAATTTTCGCGGCAGGCGACGTTCGCAGTAAATATCTTCGTCAAGTAATCACAGCAGCGTCAGACGGTGCAATAGCGGCGCAAGCGGCTTCAGCGTACATCTTAAATTTAAGTAGGAGTTAGGAGTAAAAATTTTTATTTCCTGACTCCGAATTATTTTTCAAAAACGCTCTGGGCGAATTTATCGAACGCCGCAAGACCTTCGGGATTACGTTTATAAACTCCGCTATCTCTCAAGACTTGCGCGAACACATGCCCGACTTCTTCACGCAACATTGATTTTACTTTTTCGTCGCCGGTTAAGCCGTTGTATTTTTCTCGCAG
>CAJORD010000004.1 GCA_905236605.1 uncultured Synergistales bacterium
GCCACTAGCATTATAAAAACTGTTTCAAACGTAACGCCGATGATTTACGCTTACACAACGCCGAACGTACCAAACAATAACGGCTGGATCAAAATCGGTTACACCGAGCGGGACGTAGATAAACGGATCAGAGAGCAAACACACACAGCAAGAATCATAGCCAAAAAAGAATGGACGGGCGAAGCATTATATCAAGATGGCAGCGCATTCACCGACAAAGATTTTCATAAATATCTAAGGCTTAACGGAGTAGAACATGATGAAAGCGAAAATAATGAATGGTTTCACATAACGCCGCTCGAAGCAAAAAAATGGTTTGATTTATTTCGCGAAAATGGATTTTATTTTCTTGACATGACTCGCGACAAAATTTCCCCATATGTCCTTCGTGAAGAACAGCTTGATGCCGTGAATAAAACCATGCAATACAGCAAAACGCATGAGCGCGGAGAATTTCTCTGGAACGCCAAGCCCCGATTCGGAAAAACTCTATGCGTTTATGATTTAATGATGAAGAGCAACGCGAAAAAAATTTTAATCGTAACTAATCGCCCCGTGATAGCGAACAGTTGGTATCAAGATTACGATAAATTTGTAGGACGCAATAACGGCTATTATTTCGTCAGCGGCATCAAAGACATAAAAATCGTGAACAATCCTGTTTTTACGTACAAAGAATATTTGAAACAATTAGGCTCTAAAAAAGGATTGATTTATTTTGTGTCGCTTCAAGATTTGAAAGGCTCAAAGTATTTTGGCGGTACTTACGAAAAATTAAAAGAGATTAGCGAAATTCATTGGGACATTTTAGTAATTGATGAAGCTCACGAAGGGGTTGCGACTTCAAAAACTGACATAGCGTTTAGAAATATCGAACGAAATTTCACGTTGCATTTATCGGGGACTCCTTTTAAGGCCTTGGCGAGCAATAGATTTCCTGACGACGCTATTTTTAATTGGACATATGCCGACGAACAGAACAAGCGCACAGCATGGGACAGCAGCGAAGATAATCCATACGAGAATTTGCCGCAGTTAAATTTATTCACGTATCAAATGAGCGAAATTTTTCAGGACGAAAGAGTAGCAGGGCATTTTGATTTTGATCTCAATGAATTTTTTGCGGTCAAAGACGGGAAATTTGTACATGATTCAGCGATTGATAATTTTCTTAACGCTCTAACGACAAACAAAAAATTTCCTTTCAGCACTCCCGAGCTTCGCAACGAATTAAAACACACTTTTTGGTTGTTAAATCGAGTTGATGCGGCGAAATTACTGAAGAAAAAATTAGAGTCGCACAAGGTTTTTGAGAATTATAAAATTATTCTTGCTGCTGGTAATGAAAAATCGGACGATGACAACGACGCGATAAAAAGATCTTATAACAAAGTTCGCAAAGCGATTCACGAAAATGACAAGACGATAACGCTTTCAGTCGGACAACTTACGACGGGCGTTACTATTCCAGAATGGACAGGTGTTTTAATTTTATCGAATGTCCAATCGGCTTCTATGTATATGCAGGCGGCATTTCGTGCTCAAAATTCGTGTTTGTTTCACGAGGGCAAAAAATTTTTACGCAAAGATAACGCGTATGTTTTTGATTTTGACCCGGCTCGCAGTTTAGTGATTTATGAGAAATTCGCGAATGATTTATGCTCCTGCGTCGAGTCTGAACGCAACATAAGGGCGTTGCTAAATTTTTTCCCGGTCGTTGGTGAGGACGACGACGGCGAGATGATAGCGCTTGACCCTGCGAAAATTTTATTGATTCCGCGAAAAATTAAATCTCACGAAATTGTTATAAGCGGTTTTACGTCAGACTTTTTATTTTCAAATATACTTCAGCTTTCTGAGCCTGTCATAAAAATTATACATAAATTGGCACCTCAAAAATCTCTGCCGGATATAAAAGATTATTTGCGAGAATTTTCACGAACAATTCCGGCATTTTTAATGGCGTATGGCGATCATGAAACGAGACTTGAAAATTTTGATGAAATTATGCCTGCTGAAATTTTTTTAGATGTTACGGGCATTACTCTTGAAGAATTTTGTGTGTTGCGCGACGAAGGGAGAATTTTTGCTTCGATTGAATTTAATAATGCTGTGAAAGAATTTTTTCAACTTCGAGACGAGCTTGAAAATTATTTTGAAGAAGACAGTACTCAAAATATTTTTGATTACATTCCTTCCCCGAAGGCGAATCAGATTTTTACGCCGAGAAATTTTGTAAAAGAAATGCTGGACATGTTAGAAAAAGAAAATCCCGGTTGCTTTGACGATACTGAAAAAACTTTTATAGATCCCTACATGAAATCAGGATTATATATTGCGGAGATTGTGAAAAGACTTTTTTGTTCAGAGAAATTAAAAAAAATTTATCCCACGAGAATCGATAGACTAAAACATATTTTTGAAAAACAAGTTTTCGGACTTGCTCCGAGCGAAATAATTTATAGAATGACAAAAAATTTTCTTTTGAGCTTCGATAAAAATTCAGAAATTAAAAATCATAATTTGCGTCAATTCGATGCACTGCCTTATATTCAAAACGAAACACTGAATCAAAAACTCGCAGATATTTTCTCAGAAAAATAACTTCTGGACACGATATCCAGAAGTTAAACTTGAATCAAAATTTTTAATTCCTAATTTAATTATCCCTGATGATGAGCAAGCATTACAGCACCGGCGATTGAAAGTAACTTCGCTCTCGGTGAGTCTGCGCGGCTCGTAAGGACTACCGGCGCGGCTGCTCCAATGATAAGGCCGGCTGTTTCGCTGCCCTTCGCAAAGAAGCTGATTGATTTCGCAAGAGCGTTTCCGACTTCGATCTGCGGGACCATGAGGACGTCAGCATGACCGGCGACGGGTGATTTAATGTGCTTAATCTTTGCTGCTTCTTCGTCGATTGCGTTGTCAAGAGCAAGAGGGCCATCAACGACGCAGTTTTTAATTTGTCCGCGCTGATTCATCTGAACTAGTGCTGTAGCGTCAAGCGTGCAAGGCATAGCGGGGTTGACCATTTCGACGGCGCAGAGGCAGGCAACCTTCGGAAGTTCAACGCCGAGTGAGCGGGCAAAGTTTACGGTGTTCTGAACGATGTCAGCTTTCATAGCGAGGTCGGGATACATGTTGAAAGCTCCGTCAGCGATGAAAATCACTCTGTCATAACCCGGGATTGAATGGAAGTAGCAGTGAGAGATTGCGCGTTTGCCTACGCGGAGTCCGACTTCTTTGTTGAGCATTCCGCGAAGGAAATTGTCCGTGTGAAGCTGGCCTTTCATGTAAATGTCAGCGCGCTTTGATGAAACTTCCGTAACAGCTACGATACCGCAAGCAGCTTCGTTAGTTTCGGGGATAATGTGATAGCTTGACTCTGACGCACCGGCTTCAGCGATGCAGGCTTTGACTTTGTCAGGGTTGCCGACGAGCGTAGCTTCGACAAGTCCAAGTTTGCGAGCTTCTTCGATTGCGGAAATTAATCCTGCGTCTTCAGCCATAGCGACTGAAATTCTTTTGCGGCCTTTCTCGGCGCAAAGCTTGCTAGCTTCTTCGATTAACTGCGACAATGAACGAATCTGTTCCATTTTGAAAAATTCCTCCTGATTAAAAATTTTTATAAATTATTCGAGCCATTGTTCAAGATGTTTCTTGTAAAGCTCTAATAATCTTCGTGTGATTTTGCCGGGTTTGCCATTGTTCAGAGTGATCCCTCCGACTTTGACTATAGGCACTACCATTTTAATACTTCCAGTTATGAACGCTTCGGCTGCGTTGTCGCTTGCGAGTTCTGACCACAGCGGGCAACGTTCTTCGACTTTGAGGCCGTCCTGACGCGCGAGTTCTAAAACTGCCGTTCGCGTTGTGCCTTTGAGAACTCGTGAGAGCGGAGCCGTTACGATAGTTCCATCTTTCAAAACTAAAAAGAAATTGCTGTGTCCGCATTCTGTGATTTCACCGCCGGGACAGTATAAAACGTCTTTGACTCCCGCAGGAAGTTGAAAAGTCATTCGATAATCGACGTTTTTAACTGAAGGATCATTGCGTCCGACTGTAACGGGTTCAAGCACCCAGCCTTTTTCAAATTCTTCGTCGGTGAGATAGCCGGCTTCGTCGAAAATTGCAAAAAATCGCGGCTTCAGGAACGCGCCTTTTTCTGTGTCAAACTCGTCGCCGCCGGTTAAAAAAGTCCTAACACGAACATCGCGGCCAAGTTTTGCAATGCCTTCGCGAATAATTCTTTTCATTTCTTCGACGTCGGGAATATTTTCAATCCCTGTGCTTTTTGCACTATTGACGAATCTCGTCATGTGCGGCGTGAGCATCAGCGGCTTCAAGTTGAACGTCGCGAGCGCTTCAAAGACTCCGACACCGCGCTGAATAATTAAATCTGAAAGCGGCAAGACGGCTTCTTCAGGTTTTACAAATTTTCCATCAACATAACATAACAACATAAAAATTTCACCTCAAATTTTATTTTTTGTTTTTGTCCTTCGGAAAATCCGAAGGTCTTTCAAACGGGTCTGTTTCAAGTCGCTGACCCAATGACGCGGGCGAATCCGGGAAAGCCTTTATAGCGAGCGACAAACCGATTCTGTCATCGCCGCCGGAAGTTCTATCATTTTTATAATGAAGGTCCCAAACCATGCAATCTGTAACCCATTGAAGACCATAAAAAACTTCATCAAATATTGATTCTTCTAAATCATAACTGCCGCGAACTCCTAAATAAACTTCGCGCCCAATCGGAAATCTAACTTTCTGATGTACGCGTTTACGATTTTTATATTGATCCCAATGCATCGGACTTTCACCCCAAATATATTGACGCTCGTAAGCCGTTCCAAGTTCGACTAATCCGAAATTGTAGCGCAAGCCCGTGAAGCTGCGTAGCATTTCGTGGTCAGCGTCCTCGCTGTCATAAAACCACGCGCGGCCTTCGGTGTTAGAAAATAATTCGACGTTATTGTGTTCATGGATAATATGTTCAAAATAATTTCTAAATCCAAGCCCGTAGCGAATTATTGAAGGGCCCTCGCCTTCGCCGTAAATTGTTTCGCGGAATCTTCCATAAGCGGCAGAAATCACGAGCCAAGAATATTTGGAGCTTCTGAAAAATGGCGTCGATAAAATAAATTCCGGAGCGCGTTCGAGGCGCCCTTTGAATTCCGTAGTGCTGTCCTTCTGGTCAGAGATATATTCATTCTTTGACCATCTTAAAACGGAAGTCCAGCCTTTATATTTGTAAGTCAAAGATGCGTAAGGCCGCCATACTCTTTCGTTCCATTCGTCGTCCCAAGAATGCTCTACGCCGGCCATGATTGAAAAATTGTTGCCGAGGTCTTGCTCGATTTCAAACATTGTTTCCCAACCTGCCTTGCTTGCCCACGCGACTCCGATTGAAGCGTTACCAGTGTCCCAACCGATTGAGCCTGTTATCCCAAGACCTGTGCCGCGGGTGCTGCTGCGCTGAAAGTATGGCAAGAAAGAATAAGTTACGGCGCGTCTGTTAAGTTGAACGACATAATCAAGAGGAGACGTAAATAAATATCTGTTGCCTAAAAAGACTCGCGGTCTTTTCGCGACAATTTTTTTTCCGGGAATGAAAGTAATTTTCTTTGCTTCAAGTCTGTAATGCGGGTGGTCAAGCATACAAGTTGTCAAAACGACGTTATGCCATTCGAGCAAATAATCTTCGGGCGAACCGCCAACGAGTTTCCTTTCTTGAGCAAGTTCCCACGGCATGACGTCAATCTCTTCACCATAAATATAAAGAACGCCGCCTTCATCGCCTATAGGGACGACGCTATTAGCACCTGTTAAAATTCCTTCGCGAGTATTGAGGTCGTAATTCAGATTATCGCCTTTGAGAGTTTTTTCTCCGTTCGTGATTAAGACTTGCTGACCCGGTAGCGGCATTGCCTGAACTTTTTGAGTATCTGCGTCATAATCAAGGCGTTCGGCCATTATAGAAATGTCGTTATAAGTTAAAATGGCGTTGCCTTCGGCGAGCGCGTGTCCGGTCTCGTCGTTAAAAGAAACTCTGTCGGCGTTCAGTGTAACTCTATCTTCTGGTGCCGCCTCCTTGTCGAGTTCTTGATATTCATTTATATAATATTCGTCAACGTCCGCCGCGTTCAGTGGCGAAACAGCCGACATAAAAATCAAAGTAAAAATTATTATTTTGTTATTGGCTTTACCCATTGGATTACGCCTCCCTGCTCTAATAATATCA
>CAJORD010000005.1 GCA_905236605.1 uncultured Synergistales bacterium
ACAAGTCTGTGCATAAGCGGCGAAAAAGATTTTGCAGTGTCAACGACGTGATTATAAACAGCTTCCGGGACGTTCTCGCCAAATAGGGCCATGTCGAGAGAATTTTTATATTTTCGTGTCGTTGCGTAGAAGGCATCGCCTTTGACAGAGCCATAATATAAAGCGCCAATGGAATTTTTATATTTTTCGTAAGTTCCATAAATCCCCACGAAAGCGTCGCGTCGGACGTTTCGATTTTTGCTTCGGCTGTAACGATACCAACGCTCTTCGGTGAGTTCAGCTTTATTTCCGTCCTCGTCGATGATGTCCGGGAATTTTATATCCGCGTCCGTCAAAAGTGTAAACGCGTTTTCAGGAACTGAACTTAATTCACTGGTCTTTGCTAGCAAAATTTCTATTTCGTGCGATAAGACATGCTCACGTTGACGCAGTAATTTAAGAAAGAAAAATTTATAACGCGCTAATTCATCTTCGTGCTTTATGCACTCGTTAATATAATTTTCCGGCAGCGCTAAAATTTCCGGCTCAAAAAACGCGACAGCCGCGGAATATTTCACCATGAGATTTTCAGCAAGCCCGGCGAGTTCCATCGGCTTCGATTCGCGAAGGTCTTCGTGGCTCTTCATGTTGGCGTAAACGTAGAGTTTATTAAGTTCGAGCGATACTGCTTCGTCGTCTTTAATGAACGCGAGCAGCGTCGCAGAGCCTTCGCCGAGTTTGCCAGAATAATTTTTCAAAGCGTCGATTTTAGTTTGAGTTTCATTGAAAGCGTTTTGCCATTCTTCAAAATTTTTATAAATGGCTTCGAGGTTCCATTTAGATTCGTCAGGGATCGAAGAGCGCTCCGGTACTTCGTTGGATTTATTCAAGATGTTTTTTTCTCCTTAATTTATTTATTTTGAAAATTCTTCAAAAACTCTCTCTCGTGGCGGCGTTACTTCAATTGGTAGTGAACGCTATCACGAGCTCGAGGGGAAATTTAGAAAATGCAAGCAAAAACCCCAAGTGTTTTAGCTTGGGGTAGTTTACTATATTTTTTTTATCTTATAAAATTTGTGAAAACAATTTCTTCACGTTCAGGTGCAGGCACTCCCGCCTTCTTTCCAGCTTCTATACATTTCAAAAGCCACGCCATGTTCTCGCCTAACGTTCGCATCGTTTGAAGACCTTCTAAATCCTGTTTGACTTCGTCCGGAGTGTTGCCGTGAACTTGATTCCAATACTGCGATGAAACTATGGGCATATTGCGAATTGTGAAATATTTGTTAATTCGATCAAATGCAGCCGATGCGCCGCCCCTTCTGCAAGACACAACGCAAGCTCCGGGCTTGTTAGCAAATTTTTCGCCGGATTCATCACCTGAGAAAAATAATCTGTCAAGAAAAGAACACATGCTTCCTGCAACTCCTGCGTAATAAACAGGTGCGCCAAGAACAAATCCATCAAACTCGTCAAGCCTCGCTGCTAATGCGTTTACTCCGTCGTCATCAAAAACACATTTCCCGAGCTTAGTACAACTCCAGCAAGCTATGCAGCCGTGAATAGCTTTTTTGCCGATCCAGAAAATTTCCGTTTCAACGCCTCGTTTGTTCAAAGCTCCTGCGACTTCTGAAAGAGCCGTGAACGTACAGCCGTGTTCGTTCGGACTGCCGTTAATTAATAAAACTTTCATAAAATTTTTTCCCCTCTCATTGATTTTAATTTTGAAAATAATATTTTATCTCAAAATTTTTTTGAGTGAGTATAATTAAGGACAATAAAACTAATTGATTTATGAAAGGGGTTTTTTATTTGCCGAAATACATTTGCATTCATGGACATTTCTATCAACCGCCTCGCGAAAATCCTTGGCTCGAAGTCGTTGAAGTTCAAGAGTCCGCTGCCCCGTGGCACGATTGGAACGCAAGAATTTCAGCGGAGTGTTACAGCCGCAATGCCGCATCAAGAATCTTAAATGAGCAAGGTTACATTACAAAAATCTGCAACAATTATTCTCGAATGAGTTTCAATATCGGGCCGACGCTCTTAACATGGCTCGAAGATAATGATCCGTTATGTTATAGCGCGATACTCGAAGCCGACATCAAAGGCCGCAAGCGCTTTTCGGGACACGGCCCTGAGATGGCGCAAGTCTATAATCATATTATTATGCCCTTGGCCTCACGACGCGACAAAGAAACTCAAGTTAAATGGGGCATAGCCGATTTTGAAAAACGCTTCGCGCGAATGCCCGAAGGAATGTGGCTCGCTGAATGCGCCGTCGATACAGAAAGTCTTGAAGTTTTGGCCGAGAACGGAATCAAATTCACCGTGCTTTCACCATGGCAGGCCGCCGCTGTTCGTGTTCAAGGTTGGGGAGGCTGGCAAGATGTTTCAGGCGCACGCATTGACACTCGTCAAGCATATGTCTGCAACTTGCCTTCAGGTCGAAAAATAAACTTATTCTTTTACGATGGCGTTTTATCTCAAAAAATTGCGTTCGGCGGATTGTTAGACGACGGCGGAAATTTTGCGCGCGAATTAATTAACGCTAATCCCGCCCACGGCAAACCAGTTTTATCTCACGTTGCAACAGACGGCGAGTCTTACGGACATCATCATAAACACGGCGATATGGCTTTGGCTTATTGCCTCGAATGTATCGACAACTCCGCCGAAGCTCAATTAACAGTTTACGGCGAATTTTTATCTTTTTATCCCCCCGAATGCGAAGTTAAAATAATCGAAAATTCTTCGTGGAGTTGCGCTCACGGTGTCGAACGCTGGCGAAGCGATTGTTCATGCGGCGACGGGACGCCCGGTTATCATCATAAATGGCGAAAGCCGTTAAGAGTCGCTTTGAATCACCTTCGCGACAAAATCGCGGATTTATACGAAGAAAGCGACGTGTTTATAAATCCGTGGAAAGCTCGCGACGAATATATAAATGTAATTCTCGATCGTTCCCCTGAAAACGTGAACGAGTTTCTTAAAAAACACTTATCCGGCTCTGTTGACGACGTCGAAAAAATTCGCGCTCTTGCGTTGCTCGAAATGGAAAGAAACTCGCTCTTGATGTTCACGTCGTGCGGGTGGTTCTTTGATGAAATTTCAAGGATCGAGCCTGTTCAGATTATGCGCTACGCAGCACGCGCTATCGAACTTGCTAAAAGTCTCTTCGATGTCGATTTAGAAGCTCCGTTTTTAAAATTACTCGTCGAAGCTCCAAGCAACGTTCCAGAATTGCAGGACGGCGCGAAAATTTATGAACTTCGAGCAAAGCAGGGCCGCGCGGATTTGAAACAGATGGCCGCATATTACGGAATTACGACGCTATTGAAGGACTTCCGCAGCGAATTTTCCGAAGGTTGTTGGGATATGTCAGGCAGCGCAACGCAAGTCGAAACTGGAACGAAAAAATTATTTTCCGCCGGCAAAGTTCATGTACGTTCAAGTATTACGTGCGTCGAAGGCGAATTTCTTTTTGCAGTCAGGTACAGCGACAGCACTCCTTTAATTTCGTGCGGAATTTGCGCGACTGATTCAGACACGCCGCTAACTCAAGACGAAGCCGAAGAAATGTATAAAATGTTTGAAAGCGAGGACGCCGAATTATTATATTCAAAGTTCGGCTATGACCAGTTCACGCTGAATAACATTCCTTCAAATTCGCGTTACAGATTGATTAATGAGCTTCTACGTCAGGACATTCGTAAACTTGAAGACAACATGAAAGGCATCGTTATGAACTACGATCAGTTGCTCGAATATTTGAACCTCCTCGGAGCAAAACCACCAGCAATTTTAACAGCTGCAGCGGATTTCACGTTGACTTCTTCAATAGTTCGACGCCTCGAAGACCATTATCCGGACTTGGCCGGAATCAGGCGCGATTTTGAATTTGCAAATTTCTGGAAAGTCAAGCCAGATGAAGCGCAGATTAGAGTTGCTTTCGCTGACTCAATATCAGAAATGTTGACGGGTTTATGTATGGGCGGTTTGAACATGCAAGCGATCGAAGATTTGAATGACTTACTCAAGTTGTTCACCGAAAAATTTGAATGGCATCTTAGCCTTTACGATTCGCAAAATCTCTACAACGAGTTATTGAAGCGTTACGGCTCAAAAATCAAAAACGAATCGCCCAAACTCCGCGAAGCATTAAGAAAGCTCGGACATGCTCTGAAATTTTCAGACGAGTTATTGCCCGCTTAAAAATTCAAAACTTCTGGATAATTTGTCCAGAAGTTAAATTTTTTTTGAAGTTAAATTGTTATAAAATTGAAAAAAATTTTTAGAATTGGGAGTTGATTTTTATGTCGCCTATTCGTGTAAGCAGAAGACCATCTCTGTTATGGAAAATCGCGATAGGATTCTTTTTAGGAATAATTTTTGGTTTTATTGTCGCACCTATAATCCCAGGGTCAGTCGTCTTGAAGGATTATGTGATGCCCACGATCGACCTTATCGGAAAAATTTTCCTTCGTTTGTTGATGATGCTGATCGTCCCGTTGGTGTCTTCGTCATTAGTAGCCGGGACCGCGTCGGTCGGCGATATTAGAAAATTGGGCCGCATTGGCGTTAAGACAGTGGCTTTATACATGATCACAACGGCTATAGCAATCTTCATCGGTCTTGCGTGCGGAAATCTCTTTAGGCCCGGCATCGGAATGAACATCACCGGCGAGCTCACAGCAACAGCAAAAGAAGGCAAAAGTATTGCCGACGTCATTCTTGATATTTTCCCGAGCAACCCTATAGCCTCGCTTGGAAATTCAAACATGCTTCAAATTATCGTGTTCTCGTTGTTCTTCGGAATTGCCTGCATTATGGCAGGTGAACGCGGCAAACGTGTTTCAAATTTATTTGAAGATATTTCTGAAGTCATGTATAAAATCGTTCATATGGTCATGGCGTTTGCGCCTTACGGAGTCTTTGCGCTAATCGCTACGACGGCCGCTAAGTTCGGAATTGTAATTCTTGCGCCGTTTGTGAAAGTCATTGCGGCGGTTTATGTCGGCTGCATAATTCATGCAATTCTTATTTACTCGCTTATGGTGGTTGTGTTTTGCCGAAGGTCGCCTTTCTGGTACTTCCGAGGAATCCGCGAATCGGCTATCACGGCTTTCGTAACGCGTTCAAGCTCTGGCTCTCTCCCTGTAACGCTTTCAAACGTCCGCGATAATTTTGGAGTTTCTGAAAGCGTAAGCTCGTTCGTGTTGCCATTGGGAGCTACGATTAACATGGACGGCACAGCGTTATATCAGGGTGTTTGTGCTTTGTTCGTCGCGCAGGCATTCGGAATCCCGCTCACTATGAACATGCAATTAGGAATCGTGGCCACGGCGACTCTTGCTTCCGTCGGCACGGCCGGAGTTCCTGGCGCAGGCTTGATAATGTTGACGATGGTCTTGACGAGCGTCGGACTTCCCATTGAAGGCATAGCGCTTGTAGCGGGGATTGATGTAGTTCTCGATTCTGCGCGCACGTGTTTGAACGTCGTAGGCGATACTGCGGTCTGCGCGGTTGTAGCTGCGAGTGAAGGCGAAACGCTCACGGATTTGAAATTTTCAGCGTAAGTTTTAATTTTTAATTCGTAACTTGAAATTTTCAATCGGTCTTCGTAAATCGGAGATCGATTTTTTGGGCTCAAAATTCTAAAAGCAAATTGCTATAATGATAAAAAATTTTTCAAGATAAAAAGGAGATTTGTAAAATGAAAATTGCATTAGGCTGCGACCATGCCGGATATGTTCTGAAGGACGCAGTTGTTAATTTTTTGCGCTCAAAAAAAATTGAAATCATCGACATGGGAGCTTACGAGCTTAACGCTGAAGACGATTACACGACCCCGGGTTTCAAAGTCGGAAGAGCAATCATGAACGAAGATGCCGATCTCGGTGTCCTACTCTGCGGAACAGGCTTCGGGATTTCAATTTCCGCCAACAAAGTCCCCGGCGTTCGTGCCGTTCCATGCTGCAACGCTGAACAAGCAAAAATGGCCAAGGCCCACAACAACGCCAATATAATCGCAATGGGAGGCAAAGTCATAAAGCCCGACGACGTTCCGGCAATTCTCGAAACGTGGCTTTCGACGCCGTTTGAAGGCGGCCGACATCTAAGACGCATTAACGAAATCGCAAAAGAGGAAAAATCTACGCTTAATATACTCGGTCAAGAAGGCGGGCGCGTTGTTGTTTTCAATCACCCGTTAGTTCAGCACAAAGTCGGAATCATTCGCGACGTCAACACAAGCGTGAAACAGTTCCGCGAACTCTTGCAAGAAATTGCCGGTCTCATGGTTTACGAAATCACGCGCAATTTGCCGCTTACAGATAAAGAAGTTCAAACGCCGATCGAGAAAACGACCGTTAAGACAATCGAGGGCAAGAAACTCGCTATAGTGCCGGTGTTACGCGCGGGTTTGGGAATGGTTGACGGAATTTTGCAAGTTGTACCTAATGCGAAGGTCGGACATATCGGACTTTATCGCGACCCTGAAACGCTCGAACCTGTTGAGTATTATTGCAAGTTGCCGTTTGACATTGAGGAACGTGAAATTTTTGTTCTTGACCCAATGTTGGCGACAGGCGGAAGTGCAAGCGCGGCCATCAGCCTCATCAAGAAGCGCGGTGGACGGAAAATTTCTCTCGTGTGCTTAATCGCGGCTCCGGACGGGATCGAAAAAGTTCACACGGATCACCCGGACGTTTCGATTTTTATTGCTGCTCTTGATTCACACTTGAACGACCACGGCTATATCGTCCCCGGACTTGGCGACGCCGGCGACAGACTTTTTGGAACAAAGTAGGAATTAAGAATTATGAGGTAGGAATTAGAAATAAGATTTTTGTTCCTACCTGCATTTATAAAAATGCTAGATGTAAAATTATTTTTGTTTATAATAATTGGATTTTTTTGGGGCGGACTTACGGCGCCTGTTTCGATAAAGCTCGCTGGCCTCTATGGAATTATTGATATTCCCGACGCTCGAAAAATTCATAAAGGGCAAATGCCGCGCGGCGCAGGTTTGGGCTTGTGGCTTGGCTATCTCCTGATGTCCGTTATAATCTCTGCTGAAATCCCTGCTCTTCGTTATATTGCAACCGGCGGAACGCTAATTTTCTTTTGTGGTTATCTTGATGACATGTGCTCTTTGAGTCCTTTCTTGCGATTAGCCCTTCATTTAATTGCTGCGACGCTCGTTGTATTACCACTAAATTTTAATATTTTGGTGAGTATCTTCGCTGTATTTTGGATCGCCGGTCTTACGAGTGCTTATAATCTAATTGACGGCATGAACGGGCTTTGTATTTCTCTTTTCATTGCGTCGTCAGTTGCGTTATTCGTGCTTGGTAGCGATTACGCTGTAATTTATACGGGCGCGATGGCACTTGGGATTTTATGTTGGAACTTTCCGGCGGCACAAACGTTTTTAGGCGATGGCGGCAGCACTTTACTAGGTTATTTATTTGCTTCGCACTTCATGATGTCGGCATTACCAAATTTGAAAGCTGTAAGAATTTATGAATTTGTATTATTGCTTGTTCTCTTTGGGGGGATTCCTGTTGTAGACACGCTCACAGCGTTTACTCGACGAATGCTTTCAGGAAAATCACCTTTCTATCCAGACAAGAAACACTTGCATCATATTTTAATTTCTTTCACCGGCTCGAACATACTGACCGTAAGCATTATTTTAAGTTTACAAGTTTTAATGTTGTTCGGCGGAATACAATTATATTTGAGGCTAAAATGAAAAATATTACATGTGTAACAGGTACGCGCCCCGAAGCTATAAAGATGGCTCCCGTAATTCTTGAACTTAAAAAGAATCCTGATTTTAATGTTACAACTTTAGCAACTGGGCAACATACGGACATGTTGCGACAGGCGTTAAAAGATTTTGGTGTCGTTCCCGACGTTGACTTAAACATCATGAAGCAAGCTCAATCGCTGGATTATATAACTTCAAGCGTGTTGCAAGGCGTTGGAAAATTCCTTGATGACAACAAACAAGATTTAATTTTGGTACACGGAGATACTTCAACAACATTCGCGGCAGCGTTAGCTGGATTTTATAGACATGTTCCAGTCGGTCATGTTGAGGCCGGACTTCGCAGCCATAATTTAGCGTTGCCATTTCCAGAAGAAGCAAACAGAATTTTGACGGACGGAATCACAAATTTGTATTTTGCACCAACCGAAGGCGACGCGGAAAATTTACGACGTGAAGGCAAGCGCGACAACATTTTCATCACGGGCAACACTGTCATAGATGCTTTATACAATATTCTTGAACGCAGCAAAACTAAAGACACTCCCGAATATATGCAAATTGTAAAAGATCGTCCTATGGTCTTAATGACCGCTCACAGACGCGAATCATGGGGAAAAACTCTCGAAGGAATTTGCGCGGCTGTCGTTGACATTATACAAGCAAGAAATGACGTTGTATTTTTAATTCCATTGCATAAAAATCCAGTTGTCCGCGACGTTATTAAAAATAACTTGAAAGATTTTAATGACAATGTGATTTTCACAGAGCCTCTTAATTATCCTGAATTTGTGTGTGCAATGAACGCAAGCATTTTTATTTTATCAGATAGCGGCGGCGTTCAAGAGGAAGCAAGCGCAATTAATAAGCCTGTTTTAATCATGCGGACTTTGTCAGAACGTCCCGAAGCGATAACTCACGGAACTTGTATTTTAGTTGGAACGCAGCGCGAGAATATCAGAAACGAATCTTTGAAAATCCTGAACGAGCAGGGCTATTTGAAATCCATAATCTCAAAAAACAAGATGCCGTTCGGAAATGGCACAGCGTCAATAAAAATTCATGAAGTAATAAAAAATTTGAAAAATTTTGAACATCA
>CAJORD010000006.1 GCA_905236605.1 uncultured Synergistales bacterium
GGGGCACGAACACCGTGTTAGCTATCTCCGCTACTATGGTGATGGTGCTGCTGTTCTTGAAAGTCCCGGTGTTTATTTCGGTCTTCGGCGGCTCGTTGATTTATTTCCTTTTTAATCCCGGAATTAATCAAATTATTTTTGGTCAACGCGCTGTAATCGGCACAGAAAATCCTTCGCTCTTGGCCATACCGTTCTTCGTTTGTGCGGGAACTTTCATGAATTATTCCGGCGTTACGAATCGAATCATGAATTTCTGTTCGGCTATCACAGGACGAATGCCCGGCGGCCTTGCTCAAGTTAATGTTTTGCTTTCGACGTTAATGGGCGGCTTGTCAGGTTCAAACTTAGCGGACGCTGCAATGGAAGCAAAAATGCTCGTTCCGGAAATGTAGAAACAGGGATTTTCAAAAGAGTTTAGCTCTGTCGTAACGGCGTCGTCGGCAATGATAACGCCATTAATACCGCCCGGAATCGCTATGATTTTATACGGCTGTATCGCTGACGTTTCAATCGGAAAATTATTTATGTCAGGAATTACCGTCGGCGGTTCGCTGTGTATCGCGATGATGCTTCTTGTGCATTTTATTTCAAAGAGGCGCGGCTATCTTCCGATCCGTAAGACAAAATTAACTGGCAAAGAACTTTGGGGACATTTGCGCCCGGCGTTGTTGCCTTTGTGCTTGCCTATAATCATAATCGGCGGAATCAGGCTCGGAGTTTTCACAGCTACGGAGGCAGGAGCCATTGCAATTATTTATGCGATAATCTTGGGATTAATTTACAAAGAACTTTCATTCAAGGGGATTTTGCAAGCGTGTAAAGAGACTGTCTGCACGACCGGCGGAATTATGTTAATCGTTTCGGCGGCTTCAGTATTCTCGTGGGTCTTGACTAAAGAGAGAATCCCGCAACAGCTCACGGAGTTCATAGTTTCAATTTGCCCGAACAAATACGCGTTCTTAATCGCCGTGAACATTTTCGTTTTAATCGTGGGAATGTTTATCGAAGGTAACGCGACAATGATTGTTTTAGTTCCGTTGCTTGCACCGATAGCGCGCCAATATGGGATTGATGAAATTCAGTTCGCAATGATTTACATATTTAATAATGCGATCGGAGCTTTGTCGCCTCCTATGGGGACGTTAATGTTTGTAACGTGTTCTGTAACTGGCTGCAAGACGAAGACATTTATGAAAGAAGCAATTCCGTTTTACTTGTTGCTCGTGGCGCTGCTGCTGTTGCTGACGTTCTGCCCGCCTGTAACGACTGCGATAGTAAAACTGACATACGGCGGCTAATTTAGAATTAGGAAGTAGGAGTGAGGAGTTAAGAATTGATTTCTTGCTCCTAAATTTTTACACAAAAATTTTTTTCAATATTCCGTGTTCCATGTCCGCGATATTATATAAATCGTCAAGTACGTTAAAAGCTTCTTCGAGACTGTTGCGTGATTTTAGCCAGCCTCCGCCGTCAGTTATCCAAACGAATTTGAAATTATTGATGCTCTTGGACTCTTCAGCGAGCATCATGTAACTTCGAGCCGTTTCAATTTGTTTAGATCCGTCGTTGTTATAAAAATTTACTTCGATAGCATAAACGCAGCTGTCTGTCTTGACCACGAAGTCAAATTTTTTTCTGGGAGTTATAGCAGAAAAATCCATGTGCCACTTTCTTTTAATTTGTGATAAAGTCATTTGGTAATAATATTCTTTACCTGTGGCTTTAATAAAACTTTCTACGAGATATTCCATCTTTTTTCCACTTCGACCTTTTCTCGAGTGTGAATCCATTCCTACTTCGACGCCAGTAACATAATCATAAAGGCTTGAGCGTTGAGGCTTCACCAACATACCAAACAGTCCTGTCTCACGCATGAAGTAAACATATTGATCAAGAGTCTGCACTTTTTCATCAAAACGATAAATTATTTTACCTTTTTCATCTTCGCAAAAAATTTTTTTATCTCTAATAGCGATAAGAATCGGGATCGCGTTCAGGCATTTGGGGTACTCTGTTACAAGTTCACGAAAATCTTTTTCAATATCCTTGGAGCCTATAAGCGAATAAAGAAGAAAAAGTTCTTTTTTGATGTTATCGACATTTGCATAAACTTTTTCAAAATCTGTGTAATATTTATAACTGCTGATTGAAGCTCTTAAAGTTTTCAACCAATCATCAAATTTTCTTCTTGCCATGTGTTTTCTAACCTTCTAACGGATAAATCAATATATTCAGGATTATGATCGATTCCAATATATCTTCGTCCTAATTTTTTGCACGCTACGCCCGTAGTTGAAGAGCCACAGAAAGGATCAAGAACAAGATCGCCTTCATGTGTTGAAGCTAGTAATATTCGTTCAAGAATATAAAGTGGTTTTTGCGTTGGGTGCTTGCCGAAAATTTTTTCGTTCTGTGGCGTCAAAGTTCCTGCCCATACGTCTTTCATTTGCTTGCCGCCGTTCATTTCTTTCATTAAGGGATAATTAAAAAAATGGCGAGCTTTTTTGTCATTCTTTTGCGCCCATAAAATTGTTTCGGTGCTGTGAGTGAAGGATTTGCACGCGAGATTAGGCGGCGGATTCGTTTTTTGCCACGTGATGTTGTTGATGATTTTGAAGCCTTCTTGCTCGAGTGCCCACCCGACGGAATAAATGTTATGAAGCGTGCCACTGATCCAGATGCTGCCGTCAGGTTTTAAAATTTTTTTGCAGAGACGGAGCCAGCGGCGATTAAATTCATGTTTTTCTTCAGTCGATTCGATTTTGTCCCAATCGCCTTTATTTACGGAGACTCTTTTGCCGCCACTGCACGAGATTCCGTCATTCGATAAAAAATACGGCGGGTCCGCGAAGATCACGTCAACAAACTCCGGCAGCATATCTCCCAGAGCTTCAAATGTATCGTTCAAGAATAGAGCCGAAGTTTCATCAGCAAAATACGGTGTCAACGTTTTAAAAAATTTCATAGTCACTTCTCGAAAAAAAATTTTACTTTTGCTGATCTTACTCGTTTAATTTTTTTTGATCAAGCCGAACAAAAAATTTTGTCTGCGGTCAGTGAAAATGTCACCTTGAAGCCGGCGAAACTGTCGAACTTGACATTATTTACCCTGAATATTAAATTTTTATTTCAAGAATTAAAAGGGGGAATTAAAATTGAAATTTGAATATTCACCGGTCGGCGTTTGTCCGAGCAAAATCGAATTTGAAATCGAGGACGGGAAATTACATAACGTGAGATTCACCGGCGGTTGTCCGGGCAATCTGATCGCAATTCCGAAATTAATCGAAGGCGAAGACGCGGAACGAATTGCAAAACTTCTTCGCGGCAATCTGTGTTTAGGTCGTGGCGCTGCACAAAAAACTTCATGCGCTGACCAGTTAGCAATCGCGATTGAAGAGGCGTTAGAGAAGAAAGCGTCATGAGCAAAGTAGATACACGCTTCGGAAGTATTTGGGACGAGCTGCTGAGCCAATATAAGAGTGAAGGAAAGAAAATCCCTACGACTCAATCCGAGGCAATGGATTTTTATCAAGCCGCCGAAGCCAGTATGACAAACTCAACCATGAAGACTTGGGACGCTCATAACGACATGATGGCGAAGTCAGCAGAGTTAAGAAAGATTAGCGAACGCAAGAAAGCTGTAGAACGTCAAGCGCAGGAACGACGCGAACAGAATCATGAATTACTCGAGCGAGCCGCCGAAGAAAAATTAAAACGAAAATAATTATTTTTTATCAACCAGAAAAACGCAGCGGCGATTTTGTAAATTAATTTTCGCCGTTGTTCTCTTTGTTTACGATAAAAATATTCCCGGGCATCTCGAAAATATCAGTGCTAATTGTTTTTCCTGACGGCCTATAACCTTTTTCGTTAATTAATTTAACAGCGGGCTTATATGTAGCCGGTTTTATCGCCGGAAATAAACGGTAGAGCGTAAAATTCTTTGACCGTTAATTTTTCAGGGTTATCGGGGAAAA
>CAJORD010000007.1 GCA_905236605.1 uncultured Synergistales bacterium
CAGCCGGCTTCATTAATCCTTGCACAGGCTGCCGCTATGGGCTATGCTCCTAAATGGTTCGGAATTGACGGCATGGACGGAATTTTAACGATGGAAGGCTTCGACAAGTCCCTTGCTGAAGGCGTCATGTTATTAACACCGTTCAACGCTGACGCAAAAGACGAAAAAACTCAAAAATTCGTTGCGAAGTATCAGGAAAAGCACGGCGAAGTCCCGAATCAGTTCGCGGCCGATGGCTATGATTGCGTATACGCCTACAAAGAAGCTCTTGAACTTGCAAAGGCTACAGCCGACATGGACGCAGAGACTCTTTGCGCAAAGATGATTGAGCAGTTTACGTCAATGACATTCAACGGCGTAACCGGCGAAAACGTAAAGTGGTTAGCGAACGGCGAAGTTACAAAAGACCCGAAGGGTATGATTATCAAAGACGGCGTTTACGTCGGACTTGATTAAGGCAATTAGGAGTTAGGAATTAGAAGTGAGTAGTGAAAAAATTTTTTTCGTTCCTACTTCACCTAATTAAGAAGCAGTTTGAGAAATGCGGCCTTAAAATCTCAGGCTGCTTTTTTTTCACAAATTTTTAAGGAGATAACAGTTCTCAATGATATTTTTGAATTTTTTTATCAGCGGGATAAGCCTCGGAAGTATTTACGCCATTATCGCGCTTGGCTATACGATGGTTTACGGCATTGCTAAGATGCTTAATTTTGCTCACGGCGATGTAATCATGGTTGGAGCTTATGTGTGTTTCTATGCAATCTCGCGCTACGGTCTTAATCCTTTCGTGGGCGTTGCGCTCGCTATGGCTGCTTGCACACTTTTGGGAATTATAGTTGAACGTCTTGCATATAAGCCGCTTCGTCAGGCTCCATCATTAGCAGTCTTAATTACGGCTATCGGCATGAGTTATTTTCTTCAAAACACTGCGCTTTTATTATGGTCATCAAATCCCAAAGTCTTTCCGTCGATTATCGGGCGCGGCTCTTTCAAATTATTCGAGGGAGCGTTGTCAGTTTCTCACGTAACAGCTTTAACTATAGCGACATGTTTAATAATCATGGTCGTGCTTTCGCTTTTCATCAGCAAAACGAAACTGGGCAAAGCCATGCGTGCGTGTTCAGAAGATAAAGGCGCGGCGCAATTAATGGGTATCAACGTCAACGCGACTATATCTTTGACATTCGCAATCGGTTCAGGACTTGCGGCAATCGCAGGAGCGTTATTATGTTCAGCGTATCCGACTTTGATGCCGACAACGGGCTCTTTGCCGGGCATTAAAGCATTCACAGCGGCAGTTTTCGGCGGAATTGGCTCAATACCTGGGGCGTTCTTAGGCGGAATCATGCTCGGCGTTATTGAAATTTTTGCGAAGGCTTATATATCGAGCCAGCTCTCTGACGCGGTTGTGTTTGGAGTTTTAATAGTCGTGTTGCTCGTGAAGCCGTCAGGCCTGCTTGGCAAACAAACTCAAGAGAAGGTGTAAAAATGACAATGCGAAGACTTATAAACTTAAAACGCGTTGAAGCTCGAAGAATCTATTTAACTTACGGAATAGTAATTCTCGCTTATATAATCTGTCAGACCATGAGCAGCACAAAATTTTTAAGTTCGTCCATGCGCGGAATGTTAGTTCCGATTTGTGCTTATATGGTCATGGCTGTGTCATTAAATCTCGTCGTAGGAATTTCAGGCGAATTATCGCTCGGTCATGCGGGCTTTATGTCGGTTGGGGCGTTCTCGGGAGTCGCTACGGCGATATTGTTGCAAAAAGTTCTTCCGTTCGCGCCTGTCAGACTCGCTATAGCGATGATAGTTGCGGCAATTTTTGCGGCGTTCGCAGGATTTTTAATCGGCATTCCCGTTTTAAGGCTAAAGGGCGATTATCTAGCTATCGTTACGCTTGCGTTCGGAGAAATTATTAAAAGCATTCTCAATAATTTTTATATGGGCGTTGACTCCGGCGGGATTCATTTTAGTATGCTCACGGACACAACGCGATTATTAAAGGGCGGGCGATTAATAATAAAAGGCCCTATGGGGATAAGCGGCATTCAAAAAATTTCGACTTTCCCCGCAGGATTTATCTTGGTCATGATAGCGTTAATGATTGTGTTCAATCTCGTGAACTCACGTTCGGGGCGTGCGTTCATGGCAATTCGCGATGACAGAATAGCAGCTGAAAGTATCGGCCTTGACATTACGAAATATAAAATGATGGCCTTTGTTACGTCAGCAGCGTTAGCAGGAGCAGCGGGAGCTTTATTCGCTATGAATTATTCCACAATCGTAGCTAATAAATTCGATTTTAATACTTCGATTTTGATTCTCGTGTTCGTGGTATTAGGTGGTCAAGGCAACATGCTCGGCGGCATAATCGCGGCGGCGGTCTTAACGATTCTGCCGGAGAAGCTGCGACAATTTTCGGATTATAGAATGCTGCTTTATGCGATTATCTTAATCGTTATGATGCTTGCAACGAACAACGCCGAAATTAAAAATTTCCTTACGCGTCTAAATCCCTTCAAGCGCAAAGAGGAGGTTGAATAAAAATGGCAAAATCTAAAACTAAATACGTTTCTATACCGTCAACTACGATTCTTCCAGAACGCGACGCTTCTCGCGAACCCGTTCTTAAATGCGTGAACTTGGGAATAACTCTCGGCGGCATCAAAGCCGTTGAAGATTTTAATTTCACCGTAGGACGCACGGAAATTGTAGGATTAATCGGCCCGAACGGCGCAGGAAAAACTACGGTCTTTAATTTGTTGACGAAAGTTTATCAGCCGACGACAGGAACGATTTTATTAAATGGCCGCGACACTCACGGCATGAACACAATGCAGGTTAATCGCGCCGGAATAGCTCGAACGTTTCAAAATATCAGGCTCTTCAAAAATTTAAGCGTCGTTGATAACGTCAAGGCCGCTATGAATAATGACATGCGTTACAACATGTTAAGCGCGATTTTAAGACTTCCGAATTATCGCCGCGAAGAAATTGCCGCACATCGAAGAGCTTTGAAATTACTTTCGATTTTCGATATGCAGGATATGGCCGACGTTAGAGCCGGTTCACTCCCGTATGGCGCACAGCGAAGACTCGAAATCGTTCGGGCACTCGCTACTAATCCGTCGTTATTATTGCTTGACGAGCCAGCCGCCGGAATGAATCCTTCAGAGACTGCCGACTTAATGGACAACATTCGCAAAGTTCACGAAATGTTCCAAATCGCTATCATTTTGATTGAGCACGATATGAGCCTCGTTATGAACATCTGCGAGGGAATTTGCGTTTTGAATTTCGGGCACGTTATTGCAAAGGGCACGCCTGATGAGATTCAAAGTAACCCGGCTGTCATCGAAGCTTATCTCGGACGCAGAAAGGAGAGTGCTTAACGATGGCTGAACCAGTTTTGAAAGTTGAAAATATTAATGTCTACTACGGAAGCATTCACGCGATTAAAGGAATCTCGTTTGAAGTTTATAACGGCGAAATCGTTACATTAATAGGCGCGAATGGCGCAGGAAAATCTACGACGCTAAACACAATTTCAGGACTTTTGCACCCGTCAACGGGGAGTATTTCGTTTTTAGGAGAGTCGCTGGCGAAAGTCCCGCCGCATAAAGTCGTTTATAAGGGCCTCGCTCAAGTTCCTGAAGGCCGCAGGGTCTTTGCTCAAATGACAGTGCAGGAAAATTTAGAGATGGGAGCTTTCACGCAGAATAATTCAAGCGACATCGAAGACGATTTAGAAAAAGTTTATTCGTTATTTCCCAGACTCAAAGAGCGAATGTATCAGACCGCTGGGACTCTTTCAGGCGGTGAGCAGCAGATGCTTGCAATGGGACGCGCTTTAATGAGTCGCCCGAAATTATTAATGCTTGATGAGCCGTCAATGGGGCTTGCTCCGATTCTCGTTGAACAAATTTTTGAAATCATCGCCGACTTACACAAGACCGGAGCGACGATTCTTTTAGTCGAACAGAACGCGCAGATGGCTTTGAGCATAGCGAGCCGCGGTTACGTCATGGAAACCGGGAAAATCGTAACGACAGGGACAGGCCAAGAGCTTTTAGCTTCAGAAGCCGTCAGGAAAGCTTATCTCGGCGGTTAATTAATAATTGATAAAATAAAAAGCAGGAAGTATTTATTTTGCTTCCTGTTTTTTTATCGCAACAAACTTAAA
>CAJORD010000008.1 GCA_905236605.1 uncultured Synergistales bacterium
AACACGACGCTTACAACTTTATTCCCCGTGCTTGCGCTTTGCGTGTGGGGCGGGCCAGTGCTTGCGGCGTTCAGCTATGCAATGTTAGTCGGCATTATCGCCGGTACATGGAGCTCTATGTTCGTAGCTACAGGACTGCTTTGCGAGTGGCAAGGTAAGAAGAATTAAGAATTAGAAATGAGGAGTTAGGAATTTGTTTCCTGCTCCTCTTTTTTTATATTTATGATGGGCGTACAGGTGAAATCTAAACAGCGAGTCGCTGAACATGGCGAAGTCTTTACAGCCGAACGCGAAGTCAAGGCTATGTGTGATTTAGTCGCTGACGAATGCACACGAATCGAATCTAAATTTTTAGAGCCGGCCTGCGGCGAAGGCAATTTCTTAATCGAGATTCTTAAACGCAAATTGCAAACCGTAAAATCAAAATTTCAAAATAATTTTCATGAGTGTGAACGAAATTCTTTAATCGCTCTATCGAGTCTTTATGGCATTGACATTCTCGAAGACAATGTGAAAATTTGCCGCGAAAATCTTTTTAATTTATGGGACGAATTTTATTCAGCGATTGCCTCCGGCTATTCGGATAGCGTCAGGGACTCCGCGAGATTCATTTTAGAAAAAAATATTATCTGCGGCGACTCCATAAACGGCACCGACAAAATTATTTTTTCAGAATGGAATTTTCTTGATGACAAAATTAATGTTCAACGCAGCGATTTTAATTTTCGTAACATGCTCGAAGATTCAATGTATGCAAATATCCCATTGAAAGATTTTGAACCTATCGACTACAGGAGGCTTCGCGACAGTGAATCTAATTTATAATCTTAAACAAAATAACCCCGATATTCTTTCGTGTCTTGCGAATTTGTCAAACGACGAAGTCTTCACGCCGCCGAAACTCGCTAATGAAATTCTCGATACTCTGCCGCAAAATTTATTTTCAAGTCCAGACACAAAATTTTTAGACCCGGCGTGTAAATCGGGCGTGTTTCTTCGGGAGATTGCTAAGCGTTTAATCAAAGGACTCGAGCCAATTATCCCGGACTTACAGGCGCGACTGGATCACATTTTTCATAAACAGCTCTTCGGAATTGCGATAACAGAACTCACGGGCATGATTTCGCGGCGAACTCTTTACTGTTCAAAGGACGCGAGCTGTGAATTTTCTGTCAGCCATTTCGACGACGAGCAAGGCAACATAAGATTCAATATTAATTCGCGGCATAGATTTGAAAAGGGCAAGTGTGTTTTCTGCGGAGCGTCGCAGGCAAATTACGAGAGTTCAGACCGCGAGACTCACGCTTACGAATTTATTCACACGCCGAAGCCAGAAAGGATTTTTAACATGAAGTTTGATGTCGTTATCTCTAATCCGCCGTATCAGATGAGCGACGGAGGAAGCGCAGGCGGCGCAATGCCTATATATCAAAAATTTGTAGAGCAAGCAAAAAAATTAAATCCAAAATATATTTGCATGATTATTCCTTCGCGATGGTTTGCAGGTGGCAGAGGGCTTGATGAATTTCGTGAAAAAATGCTGAATGATATTACGATTAAAACTATTGTTGATTATCCAAAAAGCCGAGAATGTTTTGAAGGTGTTGATATTGCTGGGGGCGTTTGTTATTTTTTAATGGAACGAGACCACAATGGAGCTTGTAATTTTACATCTATTATAGGAAATCAAATAAACACGAGAGAAAGAATTTTGAATGAGTTTGATATTTTTATTCGTTATAACATCGGTGTTGATATAATTCATAAAATTCGCAAGCAAACAAAAAAATTTATGAGTAGTATAATGGAAGCTGTATCGCCTTTCGGACTTCGTTCTTTTGTTCGCGGTACAGAAGAAGCATTTGATGATTCTGTAACATTAATTTCAAGCGCGGGACGTAGTTATATAAAACGTTCCGGTATTCAAAAAGGGAAAAATTTAATAGATAAATATAAAGTAGTAATTGGCTATCTTAATCCTGATAGAGCAGGAGTCAATAATGCTTCGGACGGAAAATCTAACGTAACAACAAAGATAGCTATTTACAATCCCGGTGAAGTCATAACTGAAACATATATAATACTTGGAAGTTTTGATACGATTTACGAAGCTAAAAATTGCGCTTCGTATGTTGCTACAAAATTTTTGCGTTTCTTAGTCTTCTTAACTCTATCATCGATGCATATTACAAAACTTAATTTTCAATTCGTTCCCATACAAGATTTTACAAAGCCATGGACGGACGAAGAGCTATACGCAAAATATAATCTCGACGCGGCCGAGATAGCGTTCATAGAGTCAATGATTAAGCCTATGGAGATTTAGCGAGGAGTTAGCTGCGTGCTAAAATTTTCTTATCGAAAATAAAAATCAGGAGTGATAAAAATGAAATATCCCAATGATAATTACGAAACGCCTTACGAAGAACTTCAAAGTCTTACAGCCTGCCTTGATGAGCAAGAAGTCGAAGCACTTATAACGATTGTCAAAAAAATGCTTGATGTTGAAGCCGAAGGTGATTTTGATTATTTAACGCCTAAAGATTTAAGAATCATCAAAGAAGCTCACGACCATAAAGACACGCCCGAATATTGGGTGAATGAAAAGGGAGAGGAGCCTGTGTTCAATGTGGCAGGTAGTTTACAGAAAAAAAGTGCGTAAGTTACTTGACAGACTGCCTGAACGTCAACGGAACAGAATTGAAAACGCGATTGAAAAATTACGGCAAAATCCTTTTGATGAAATTGCCGACGCACACTCGTGACTTCAGTCATGAGTTAGTCGGCTTATGGTAGAATAAGTAATCATGAAAATTTTGTC
>CAJORD010000009.1 GCA_905236605.1 uncultured Synergistales bacterium
CCACCCGCCCACCCCGGCGCGGCTAATTTTTATTCTCCAGCCTCGAACATTTTATTAATGCCGCTCAAATAAGCCTGAAGCGACGCTTCTACAATGTCCGTTGAAATTCCTGAACCTGTGTACATCTCGCCACTTGCAGCACTCGAAATCTTCACAACAGCTTCACCGATCGAATCTTCGCCTTCAGTAACCGAACGAATGCTGAAATCTTCGAGGCGCGCTTCCACTCCGAGCATTTTGTTAATAGCCTTGAATGCCGCGTCAAGAGGCCCTGCGCCACTCTCTACGCCTTCCATGACGTTATCTGCGCGCTTGATTTTCACGTAAGAAATTTTCGGAATACCGCTGCCGGACGTTATCGAATGCGCCATTAACTGACACGACGGCGCGTGAGTTTCTTCTTCCGGCTTCGTGATTTTTGAACGATAAAGCGTCAACGCTTCTAAATCTGAACTCGTGATAGTCTTCTTTTGGTCAGCGAGTTTCTTGAATCTCGTGAAGATGTCTTCGAGTTCCTCATCTGGAATTTCGTAGCCCATGCTTTCAAGTCGTTCTCGTAAAGCGTGCTTGCCTGAATGCTTGCCAAGGACTAAAGCGCGATGAGGCACGCCGATTTCGTCAGGATTCATAATTTCGTAAGTCTGCGCGTTCGTAATCATGCCGTGTTGATGAATACCTGCTTCATGCGCGAAAGCGTTTGCTCCGACTATAGGCTTCGTGGGTGCGATTGGAACGCCGGTTATGTTGCTCAAAAGTCGGCTTGATTTATAAATTTCGCGCGTGTTAATGTTCGTGTCGGCGTCGTAAAAATCTCTTCGCGTTCGCAGAGCCATAGCAATTTCTTCGAGGCTTGCGTTTCCTGCTCGTTCGCCGATTCCGTTTACGGTGCATTCAACTTGAGTCGCGCCAGCTTTGACACAAGCGAGAGAATTTGCCACGCCCATTCCTAAATCGTTATGGCAATGTACGGAGATGTCCACGCCGTCAATGCCTTCGACGTGTTCACGAAGATAGCCGATTAATTCGCCCATTTCTTGCGGCGTCGAGTAGCCTACAGTGTCCGGGACGTTTATAGTTTTTGCTCCGGCGGCGATAGCGTTTGAAAATGCCTTAGCTAAAAACTCTCTGTCGGATCGCGAGGCGTCTTCAGCAGAAAATTCGATGTCATCGCACTTTGACTTAGCGTAGCTGACCATTTCTGTAATAGTCTGCAAAACTTGCTCACGGTTCATTCTTAATTTATATTGCATGTGAACGTCGCTTGTCGCAATGAAAACATGAATGCGCGGCTTCTTGGCATCTTTGACGGCCTCCCACGCTGTGTCAATGTCGCCTTTGTTGCAGCGTGCAAGCGAAGCTATCACGCAATTTGAAGAGGCTACGGCGATTGCCTGAACGCTCTTGAAGTCCATCGGTGAAGCGATTGCGAAACCGGCCTCTATGATGTCAACGCCGAGTTTGTCGAGCTGACGAGCCATTACGATTTTCTCGCTCAAGTTCATGCTGCAGCCGGGAGATTGTTCGCCGTCTCTTAATGTCGTGTCGAAAATTTTAACTTTACGCATAAAAATTAAATCCTCCTCAAAAAAAATCGGGCCTGACAAAAATTTTTTATCAGATCCCGGTTTGATATTCAAAATTTTTCAGCGCGTTCTAAACTAACGCACCTTGGCAGTCGGACACCGACCGGAGATCCGCGGCACGTTCACATAGTGCGAGAGTGTCATAAAAATTTCTGATGAACATTTGCAAATCTCCTTTCCGTTATTAAGATTAAAAATTCAAAAATTAAAGCGTGAGTATTTTACAAGCAAAAATTTTTAATGTCAAAAAATTCAATGATAAAATTATGAAAATTTTTACGAGAAAGGCAAAAAAATTCACGATGCAATTTAGAAAATTACAATTTGAAGATATACCTAGCGTGAAAGAAAAATTATATTTGTACGCACCCAACCGAGCAAACGATTACACAATCACCGGCTTATTTTTGTGGCGCGATTATTTTGACGTAGGGATCGCGAGCGACGACGAAGGAATTTACGTTTACCAAAATGAAAATGGCAGATATTTATTTTATTTCCCGCTGTGCAAAGATCTTGAAGCAGGCATCAAAAAAATCGTAGAGCATTGCACGGCTAATAATTTACCTTATGGATTTTATCCAATTACGGCCAATGACACAGAGCGGCTCAAAAAAATGAATCTTTCATTTGAAATTAGCAGAAGTCAAGATTACAACGATTATTTATATTATGTCGAAGAATTGGCGGATTTCAAAGGCAAAGCTTTTCACACTCACAAGAACCACGTGAACAAATTCGACAAAGAATATAGCGATTTTTCATTTGAAAAAATCACCGACGCAAATCTCGATGATGTAAAAAAATTTTTTAATGACTTTGCCGAAGAAAAACTTCAAGAGCAAATCGAAGACACAGAGCGCGAAGAGTTATCTAAAATTCCAGAACTCTTAGCTCACATGGAAGAATACAATCTTTTTGGTTATTGTCTTAGAATTGATGGCGCTGTGCAAAGTTTTGAATTAGGCGAGATCGTTGGCGATATGTACTATTCCCATATAGAAAAGGCCAATCGCAATATCGACGGCATATATACAAAAATGGTGAACTTAGTCGCGCAAGATTTAAGAGGCAAAGCCACTTTCATAAACAGGGAAGAAGATTGGGGATACTTAGGCTTAAGGGCGTCTAAGCAGCGCTATCACCCGTTCGGCTTCATTGAAAAAGAAATGATTTTTTGCAATTTTTTGTAACTGTAGCTTGCTTGAAAGTAGTGAAGAATTTTGTACGTTGATGCACATTTTCATTTGTTCGATAATACTTCATTAGGAGATAATTTAGCCGCCAATATCGGTGAAAACTCCAGCAGTGATTATTTTTTCAAAAAGTATCACACACGAGAGACCGCTATCGGCGGCGTCGTCATGGGCAACGGGCCTCTTGAAACGCAAGGCGCAAATTTGCCCGAAAATTTTTATTACTGCGTGGGACTGGACGAGCTATCTTATTTTCCACTTACAACAGAAACTTATAACAAAATCAAAATCCACTTGCAAAATCCAAAGTGCGTGGGTGTGAAATTATATCCTGGTTACTTGCCGATATATCCCAATGATAAACAGTATGAGCCTGTTTTCAAGCTCTGCATAGAGTGCAACAAAGTGTTAGCTATTCATACTGGAATGCCGGCGGCTGTAAGTGCAAAATTAAAATACACGCGGCCTATATATCTCGATGACGTTGCTATCGACTTCCCTGAATTAAAGATCGTCATGTGTCATTTTGGAAATCCCTTTTTAGAAGAAGCTGCGGCCGTCATGGAGCATAATAGCAACGTTTACGCCGATTTATCGGGGCTTATCGAAGGAAATTTTACAACGAAAGATTTTTGTGAAACGCAGCATGATTATTTGATATTGCTAAAAACTTGGATTAAATACATCGGCGACAGTAAAAAATTTATGTTCGGAACGGATTGGCCCGCGGTAAATTGCATTGAGTATCAAAAATTTATTTCTCAATTATTCGACCCGAGTTGGCTTGACGACGTAATGATTAGCAACGCTCTTAAAATTTACAATATTCGATTGAAAGGTTTGTGAGCAATGGAAGCAAAATTAATTAGGGATTCAAAAGAACTCGAAGCCTTGATAACAAGTCTAAAAAGAACGGGCTATAAACAGGCCGGGATCAGTTACGCTCTCGAAGATTGGTTATCAGTAGCAAAGCATACAATGAACGAATTAGAAGGAAAATTCATGTACTTCAAACAGGATAATCAAGAATTGCTCTTCTGTGTAATCGGCTTCAATCACGCGCTATACAAAAGAAACAGAGACGAAATCGCAAAAAAACTTTTGTACTTCTTGAACGAAGACGCGGTTAATAAACTTAAAACGATAGGCTCTGATACTTATTTAATCCTTTCGATTTATTGGAGTAAAACCGGCAGTGATGCAAATCCCGCAATAGTCGAAGAGTGTCTACAAAAAATTTTCCATTTATACCGCTCTGCACATTTTGCAATTTGTCAAACGGGCGAGAAAGTTCAGCCGACAGGAAATTATAAATTTGACGCCGAAAAAAATTATTATTACAGCGTTATTGATGGCGTAAAAAAAATTCAATATTATTTTCACGAAGTCGGCGACGTTCACATCTATCACAGACTGCCCGAACTCGATTTACGCAACGATGATAGCAATTACGAACTCTTAAATCCAGTTCTGAAAATTGAAAACGATAACGAAATTCGTGAGCAAGTTATATTTTTGGCAGTGCCCGAAAATACTGATCTTCATAACGTCTTTCATGATTATAACGACGTTGAGGCAATGCGTTTTGAGTTACAGAATTATTCCGCAGAAGGTCAAACGAACGTTTTCATTAGGCGCGAATTTGAAAAATGCAATGCAAAAATCGTCAGGCTTAATTATAATCAGCTCTTGGCCTATCAAAAGTCTTTGAATATATCTTTGCTCAAAGAAAACATCGAAACTTACACTTTACAAAATGGCTTAGAAGTTCCACTGTTCGTGTATTCGATTGAGGGAGATTATTCGCAAGATACAATTTTGAACGAACGACTTACGGAAATGATTAAAACTCGCGAACGCGAATGGGCCTTAGTGCCTGACATCGTTTTAATGTATCCGGTCGAAGTCGCGAACGTCGAAAATATCGCGCGCAACGTATCAAGCTACAATTCCGACATGATTTTATACACGCACTACTTAAACATGAGATTGCAATGTGAAACGGGCGTGCCTTATGGTCATGACGGTGCGGACATGATGGAGCGTTTCAAAAATCGCATAGAGCGATACTACCTTGGCGAAGTCAAATGCAGAATAACTGAAGAAATGATTATGGACATCATGGACAAAGAAGACGTTTCCGTCGGTTCAGATATTGTCGTTCAGTTGATGGTGTCTGTGGACAAAGAAAGCAATGTCGGGGTTTTATACGTCGTGTCGCTGTCGTCGCCGTTCCTGCTTAGTCATTTAATTGATAATGTCGTCAGAAATCAATTAATTGTCATTGACGAGGGAAAAACTTTGAATTTATACGAGTTCATTCTGAAAAAGTGGGGTCTGACGATCGCCGGAACTCCTAAGAGTTACATAACAATTCCCGCCGAGAAAGACGCTTTGAAAGCGGAGCAGTTAGCGTCGCTCTTAATGTCCGAAACGATATACGGCGAGGGGGAAGAATTTGGGCAAGTTGTTGACAAAGAGATTTTGAACGTTGCGAGCGGCAAATACGGAATGGCTTTATATAATATCGCGTATGTCGGAGTTACAACGAACACGTATGTTCAATTTTGGCCGACGTATCAGGGGAGCAAGCAATATAGATTATTCTGGAATGCGGTTACGGCGTTCTATATTGAGCTAGTGTTATTTGAAGAAGCGGCTGTGAATATTTTTAATAAAAATCTTGTTTCGCTGATGACGGAAGCCAACAAGAGCGAGCCTGAAGATTTTCTTGAACAAAACAGAAACATCACGGTGAAATTTTTGAACACGGTCGAATTTTGGAACGTTCAACTTAATTATCAGTCGTCGCAGAAATCTATAAAATTAATTCGGGATTCATTCGGTCAAGAAAAATTAATAACTCGCATGGAACGCTATCATGAACAAGTTCGCAACATCTTCGAGATTAACAAAGAACTCGTAGACCGCAAGGCCGAACGCGAAGAAAAAGAAAGCAGCGACGAGATGAATTTTATTTTATTCATTCTCACAATCGTGAGCACGTTCTCGGCCCTGTATCAGATTATAGATTACATTATGACTTACGTGATTGAAGCACCGATTAAAAATCTTTTCCCGGCAGTGGCGAATATCATTGCGGCGATCGGTTTGTTCTCTTTCCATATGATACGCAAGCGTTCGCAAAACAAGAAAACTCAAAAGAAATCATAAAAACAAAAGTGGCCTTAACGCCCACGACTTTTAACGCAGGAATTAAGGCCACGAAAAATTTTTTTTAATTTAATTTTGACGCTCCCAAAAACTTACAGCGCGGTCTAGCCAACCAAAGGCGATTGTATCTTCACCAAGTCCGAAACCGTGAGAAAGTCCTTCAAAAATTTCAATTTCTGCGTCAGTTCCGTTTGCTCTAATTTTATTAATTCGATTTTGCATGGTGCGATAACTCGCTATGCCGTCATGAGTTCCTACACAGTTATAAGTCGGACTTTCGTCGCCCGTTACTTCAGATAGCCCGGTGTATTGCATAATCACAGCCGAAGGACGCGGATATTTTTTTTCGCCGAAGGATTCTATGCCGTAAGTCCCGAGCCACGCCGCCGTTCTCGCGCCTGCTGAGCCTCCCCAGAGAGAATAATTTTTAACGTCAACTTGCAATTCTTCAGCGTGTTCATGAATAAACGCGATTGCCCGCGCTAAATCTTCGCACGCGGTGTCAGCTCCGGGCCTGTAAATTAAAGCGAAGGCGTTATAGCCCTTCTTTGAAATTTCGAGTGCGTGAGGGAAACTGTCGTGCATTGCTCCGACAAAGACAAAGCCGCCGCCTGCGTTACAAATTGCAAATTTTGCTCCGGGTTTGCCTCTGAAGAAAAATAATCCTGTGTCGCGTGAACGCGGATCGGATTCAGGATATATAGAATAGAAAATTTTTTTGCCGCTTTCGGCTTGCGCGAGCATGTAATTAATAATCTCGACTGTTCGCGCGGGTTTTATGTTCGTGTACCATGTGAGGCTCAAATTTTCTAAAGTGTCTCCATGATAATAATACTCGTTCACAGGAAAGAGCAAGCGCCCAAAATTTTCAAATAAAGGATTATTAATTACGTCAGAAATTTTTGTGCGCATGTTGACAGCCTCGAAGGCGGCCGCCCTGACGCTCATTGCGAGAACGAACAGGGCAGCAAGAATTTTGATTTTAATATTCATAATCGGGCATTAATAATTTCATTAAGTCGTCGTCATGATGATAAGTGATTTCAGAAACGTCATCAAAAATCATTGTCGCGCCTTTGTCGCGTGTGTAAGCCTCCCACTCGCTCAGCGAGCTTCCTACCGGGCCGGGGGCGCCTGTGCGTGCAAAGTTTATCCATGCTTGACTCATCTTATCAGCAAGAGCTTGAGCTTTTTCGCCGCCACCTGTCGCCATTTCGCTTAACTTAATATTGTTGAACACGAAAGGCAACTCGGAGCAGTGGTAAGCCATTGCATAGCTGCCCATTATCGGAGTTTCCCAAGTGAATACATAAGCATAAACAGGTGCGCCGTTCTGGTCAGATTTCAAATTCGCAACTTTCTTAGCGCGTGTTCTTAACCAAGCGTCAACATAAAGCGCGTCAGCTTCTTTCTTATTCGGATATGCTTTTGTGAATGCCTTGACTATGTCGTCGGCTTTGTCGCCGTATTTCTCGCGTAACTTTTCGCCGACTTGAGCGTCAGTCCAGAAATTTTTATTATCGCTTTGAGTTTCGGTCATGTTTGCAAGCAACGGCATTGAAATCCATTCATTTAAGCACGTGCCAATAATTATAGGAATGTCTTTAGCTTGCTCGACGAATTTTTCATCGGCGGGATTTTCTGTGATAAATTCGCCGTCAATGACAGGACACCACATTAAAGCACGTTGGCCAAGAGCGTTGATAATGTTTCGTTCCTCGGCAACCTGAACAAGAGCTTTGTTAGCCGCGGTGTTGATTTCTTCGTAAGAGAGCGAGTTTAATTTTTCAAGTTCGTCAGGACTAATCCCGAGATTTTTCAGCGTGATTTCCGTAACATATTCGCTTGTGGACTTGTCCGTGAGCGTCATTCCTGAATTTTCAGTCGCACCGCTCTCAAGGATAGCTTTGTGAAAGAGTCCTTTTGATGACGGCGTAGCCATGAGAGTAATAATTTTTGCAGCTCCGCCGGACTGACCAAATAAAGTAACGTTGTCAGGGTCGCCGCCGAAGTTTGAAATATTTTCGTGAATCCATTCGAGGGCCGCAACTAAATCGCGCGTGCTTTGATTGAAGGAGTCTTTATATGTTCCGCCGTAAGCTGACAAATCTAAAAATCCAACGACATTTAATCTGTGGTTAACTGAAACGACAACTACGTCGCCTTTGCGTGATAAATTTTCACCGTCGTAAACGTCTTCGACAGTTGCCGCTCCCATCATATGTCCGCCGCCGTGAAGCCAGACCATAACGGGGCGTTTTTTGTCGTCAAGTCCCGGAGTCCAGATATTGAGGTTTTGACAGCTATTGCTCTGCGGCAAATTTCGAGGTTCCCAGTGAGGCCAAAAATAATGAGGCGGGAAAATGTCATCTTCAGGGCGTGTGCTTTGCGGCGACATTGTCCCGTAAGTCAACGCGAGCTTAATTCCGTCCCACGGTTTTAATTTTGTCGGCGGCATAAATAATTCAGCTTCGGCGTAAGGGACACCGTGATAAGTGAAAATTCCGTCGTGAATGTAGCCTTGAAGTTTCCCGGCCTGCGTATCAACGACAGCAACTCCAGGCCCTGCGATTATTTCAGCGAATGACGCTCCTGCAAATGCAAGAACGAGAATAAAAGCGAAAAATAATTTTTCCTTTTTCATGATTTTACAGTCCTTTCGATTCGAGCCACTTTTCGATGTGATCAGCTATTTCTTCGTTGTTCAATTCCTGGAACATAAAATGACTGTTGCCTGTGATGCCTTCGTCAGGAAGATAAATGACTGTAGCATCTCCCCCGTCTTCATTGTAGTGTTTTGCAAAGTCCCGGCACTGGTCGAGAACGCTTTTCCAAAATGCTGTGCTCTTGATGTCAGACGGGCCGTTTTCGATGTAATCGCCGAAATAAAAAATCATTGGGATTTTAGCCGCCACGAATTTTTTATAATTTTCGCTTCCGACTTCGGGAGCAAAGCCCGGTTCAATTGCTACGATCGCCGCCATGTTGTCAATGTCAGTCTGCCAACCTACGCGGCCGCCCTGCGAATGAGTGATATAAATTGCTTTTTGCCCGGTCATCTTATGAACTTCGGATAACACCGCGCTCAAAGCCTCGCCGAAAACTACAACATCATAATTTCCTGTGTTCGGTGTCATTTGGCGCAAGAATTGATTTAACGCTTCTTCACTGGCGGGGAATTGCGAACCTTCATAACGGTTAGGAGTCCCGCGTCCAATTCTAAAATGCGTGTACCATGCTTGGTCGCCGGGATTAAATTCTGTTCCGTCTGCTCGAGTGTCTTGTTCGTTGTTCACGATTTTGACGGTCGAACCTGCTGCTTCGCGTCTGTCGGGAGTGCTTTGCCAGCCTGTGCGCGTTTGTCCGTAGCCATGAAGATAAACGATCGGAGTTTTGTTCTCGCCGTCTGGAATTTGATAAAAAACGTTTGCGTGGTCAACGTGAGCAGTGTTGCCTGCGCGTGAGAAATCGAGCCAATTATCTGAAACGTTAAACTCACCCGGAAGCGGCTCTGTTACTGTTCCACCTGCCGAGAAAATTCCCTGCTCTCGAATATTAAGAGCAAATGACGGGTCGGAGGCCGACTGCCAAAAAGCAAACGAAAAAATTACTAACGCTAATAAAAATTTTTTCATGAAAAATTCTTCCTTTCTATTTTAATTTTTCGTATTCTTCAGCCGGTAAGAAGCCGTGCCAAGTCGTGCTTGTGTCTTCTCCGGGGACTTCAAGCGCAACATGTTGAAACCATGAATCCTTCGCCGCACCGTGCCAGTGTTTGACGTTCGCTGGAATGTTGACGACATCGCCGGGCTTTAATTCTCGAGGCTCTTGGCCTTCCTCCTGATACCAGCCGCGTCCCGAAATCGCGATTAAAATTTGTCCGCCGTCCTTCGCAGCGTGGTGAATGTGCCACTCGTTATAACTTCCGGGTTCAAAAGTTACATTAAAAATCCCGACCTGCTGAGTCGAAACAGGCGCTAAAAAACTTTTGCCCGTGAAATGTTCGCCGGCTATCGTGTTTGGAGTCCCGACGGGAATAATTTTGCTTAAGCCTTCGGGCAGTAAATTAATTTTTCTGAAATAGGCTTTGATGTAACCAATAGCCTGTTCAAACGTCGCGCCTTGAAAACCGTGATCTCCGTCTTTAATCACATGAAATTCAGAATCTGGATAAGTTTTTGCTGCGCGTTGTGAATATTCGATCGGAACTATAAAATCTTTGTCGCCATGAAGAATCAAAATAGGCTTTGAATATTTCGGCATATCTTCGTAAACGTCATAGTCCCACATGTCGTTCACATAAATCGGACTTACGTCAAGCCAACCGTTATAACTATACCGCCCTGCGAACCGCCGATTATTGGGATTTTATTAACGTCAACAAAGTTCCATGACTTCGCCGCTTCAAGAACGCATTCTAAATCTTTTACTTCTGTCATCACGGACATTTCTGTAGTATCGCCGTCGCTGTGACTTCCGGGCGTTCCGTCCTTTCGTGTTTTCGGACCGCCGCCTGCAAAATCGAAAGTGTAAACCGCAATTCCGCAAGAGGCTAGAGCTTCGCCGTATTGAGGCCATCGTCGAGAATAATTGCTTCCGAGTTCGTGCGCCGTAATTACTAATGGGACTTTTGAATCAGTCTCGGGCATGTAGAGAAGTCCGCGTAAAAGTTTGCCGGTCGATTCATTCATGACATTCATTTGAACGACATGAAAAGATTCAGCGCCGGCAACGCCTACGAGGCTCGCAAAAATAACGAGCATAAATAAAAATTTTTTAAGCATAAACAAAACCTCCTGAAAAAAATTTTGAAAAGTTATAATAATATTAACAATCGGTTGTAACTATCTGTCAAGGAGATTTTTAATGATTTACACAATGATGCAGGCTTGCGAAGAGACGGGCATGACTTATCAAGGACTTAAATTTTATTGCAACGAAGGATTAATTCCGAACGTCAAGCGCGACAAGAACAACAGAAGAATTTTTGACGAGCGCGATATA
>CAJORD010000010.1 GCA_905236605.1 uncultured Synergistales bacterium
AAACCTCTTGGGGAATGGTGCAACGGCAGCACGCCTGACTCTGGATCAGGTAATCGGGGTTCGAATCCCTGTTCCCCAGCCAAAATTAATTTTTAGAATACGGAAGAATTTAATCCCTGTTCAGATATTTACAACTGGAGAGGGATTTTTTATATCCATATTCGTATCTCAAAATTTTTAGGAGTGTTTTCTATGTTGGCATTCATAATTTTTTACGCTTTAATCTTAATCGCCCTCGGCGCATACATCGGACGACGCGCAAAATCGGCTTCGGATTTTTTTGTAGCTGGACGAAAATTTAATTCCGGAATTTTATTCACAACTCTCATCGCCGCGAACTTAGGAGCAGGCTCTACGGTCGGCGTAGCAGCGCTTGCATATACTCACGGCCTAAGCGCATGGTGGTGGATCGGAAGTGCTGGAATCGGTTCAATGATTTTAGCGTTCATAGTCGGCCCGAAAATTTGGCGAGTTGCACGCGAATTTAATTTTTACACATTGAGCGACTATCTTGAAGCGCGCTACAGCAAATTTTTTTCCGGAATTATTTCTTTAATGATGGCGATAGGGACGCTTGCGTTATTCGCGGGACAATTACTAGGGATCGCTTGGATTTTGGAAGTTGTCGCGGGCGTTCCGAAAGTCTACGGCGTAATCACGGGTGCGCTTGTAACGACTTTATATTTCGCTGCGGGCGGTCTTTTGTCGGGAGCGTTTGTAAATATTGTAGAAGTTGCTGTGATTTTGGCGGGCTTTGTTGTAGCGCTGCCGTTCGTCTGGAAATTTTCCGGTGGCCTCGAAGGAATTAAATCTCACGTTGCGAACTCTTCATATTTTGATTTTTTCGGAATGGGCAGCACCGCGATTATTGGCTATATAGTCATGCTTGTGCCTTCGTTTTTTATATCGCCTGGTTTAATTGGAAAAGTCTTCGCGGCCCGCGACGAACGCGCAATTAAAATCGGCACGGCGTTAAACGGACTTGTGCAATTAATCTTTGCGATTATCCCGGTAATTATAGGAATGTCAGCTTACGCTTGCTTCCCTGACCTTACGCGCGCAGACCTTGCACTCCCGACAGCTATGAAAAACATGATGCCATTCTTTGCGGCTTCGTTGGCATTGGCGGCAATTTTTGCAGCGGAGGTCAGCACGGCGGACACGGTTTTATATATGCTAGCTGGCTCTTTGACGAATGACCTTTACAAAAGATTTCTCAATCCTAAAATTTCAGATTCAAATTTGCTGAAGCTCTCACGCGTTACGACGGTCATATGCGGGATTTTAGGAGTTGTGTTAGCGTTGCGACTTGAAAGCATAATATCGGCGTTGACGATTTTTTATTCGTTGATGAGCGTATCACTTTCAGCGCCGCTGGTGTTCGGATTATTTTCAAGGCGAGCTTCTAACGCGGGCGCGATTTTTTCAGCCGTTGCCGGAGTTGCGTTGACACTTTTTATAACTTTCTATAAGGCCAATGTAGTTGACTTTGGATTTATAAAACTTAACGCTTCGACTTGCGGGATAATTTTTTCATTTATAGTTATGGGAGCTTCTTTATTTCTCAAAGAGCGCGCGCTTGAACGGAGTGGGGTAGATTGAGGGGCGACAAAAAAACTCCCGGCGAAAATCCGGGAGCTAAATTTTATTTTTAATTTCTTGTGCGTGTATTTTATGCTAATTTTGCGCCGAAGGCCTTGCACTCGGCGAGCGCGTCATCGTCGGGTTCAAGATGAGCTTTGCAGCCTTCCGCAACGATAACGGCCCCGGCTTCTTTGCAACGGTCTTCCCACGTGCGGAGCCATTCGCCATCACCCCAATCGTATGAGCCAAACACCGCGACTTTCTTGCCGCTTAAACTTCCTGCCGCGTCGCTGAAGAACGGTTCCATTTCTGCTTCTTCGATTACTTCCGCGCCCATTGCCGGCGAACCGAAAGCAATTACATCGTAGACGCCAAGTTCAGAAACGGAAGCTTCGCCGACCGTCTTGAGCGTTACGTCCGCGCCTGCGCCTTTAGCTCCATCGGCGATTGCGTTTGCCATTTTTTCGGTGTTGCCTGTCGTTGTTACATAAACGATTAAAACTTTTGCCATTTTAAGACCTCCAAAATTTTATTTACCCGTCAGAATCAAACGAGCCGCATCACACTCCGCTTTACGATACTTGCGAAAAGTTCGCCGCGCCTTGTTGACGTCGTTGTAAACTTTCCAGTAACCGTTGCGAAGTTGATTTTCACATTTTTCATTTTTCATAAAGCACTTGACATCGTCGGGCGGATAATCCAAGAACAAGCCGATCTCGTGAGGAAACTCGCCGCCGATTTTCTTTTTTAGGCACGTTAAGCACGCGTCTAAATCGTCGAGCGGGTAGCCGCATTCTTTCAATATCTCGCAGGCAGCGACGCAGCCAAGCGCACGAGCCAATAATTCACGTCTATAAATCAGAACGAGAGCATTTTTATTTTCATCATGTTCGTTTAATAAAAGCCATTGAACGCCCAAAGGCGCGAGCCATTTATCCGCGTTTCGTCGCCATAAAACGCGCATATCTTCATCATCACGACGTCTAAAATTTATCAAGCACGCTGCCTTTATCCCCTTTATAGTTGGCGCACCAAAACAAAATAATATGCTCTTGATAAAATTTTCAGAGTCGTAATTTTTTATTTGCCTCATGAATTTTTGAATTATATTCGCGTCTTTGTAACTCATAAAATTTTTCCCGTATCGTGAATTTTTGTTTGATATAATAAACTTACATTAAGGATTAAAATTTGTCAAGCAAGATTTAGCGTAACAAAACGCAAATTAAAAGTTAGGAAGTAAAAACTAAAATAAAAATTTGGGATTTGAAATTTAATCTTCGAGTGAAGAGCGCGCGGCGTTGTGAGAAAATCCGCGGCTTAAAAGTCTGTTTATAATTTTTCTGTCTTCTAGGCCAAGGCGTCTCCAATTTTCAGAAAGCTCACGCGCCCTTGCGAGTTCGTCTTCGGATTCATCAAGGGCGTTTTTTATATCTTCGCGCGATATTCCGCGGCTTGAAAGTTCGTAAGTGATTTTTGCGTTGCCCCACGTCAAATGGCCATCAACGAATAATTTTGCATAGGCCGAGTCGTCGATTAAAGACATGTTGACGGCATCATCGAGCAACAAATTTTTATTTTCGTCGGTTATATCCTGACGCGATAAATATTCTTCGGCCTGTCTAAAAGTGCAGGGCTTCTTTAGCAGGAAATTGAAAAATTTTTCGCGGACGTCTTCAAAATTATTTTCTTTTTTCAATATTTATTAAAGAATTTTAATTTAATTTTGATTTTCATCAGCGTTGCTCTGCTCGCGTGCCGCCGGCATTGAGTTCATTTCGTCATCGAGTTCTTGTTGCGCCTTGTCCATAACGTTCCCGAAATCGAAAAGCAAAGACAACGTATTTTTAATAAATTGCTGCTTCTGAAGACTCAAAAATCTCATTTGATTTTCATAATTTTCGAGTTCTCGTTCTGCGTCGTTCATGATCTTCTTTGCTTCGCTTCGAGCGTTGCTGATGATCTCGTCGGCCTTCTGTTGAGCGTCAACTCTGTAAGATTCGAGTTCTTGTTCAATATTTGCGCGTGATTGTTCGGCTTGAACGCGTTTATTCTGGGACGCTTGCAAAAGCTCTTCGGCCTTGGCTTCGGCTTGTGCAACGACTTCGGCGGCCTTCTTGTCAGCTTCTTCGATGTGTTTTGCGGCTTCGGCTTGAGCATCGGCGATAATCTTTTCGGTGTTGACCTTCGCTTGCTCCTCCATGTCCTTAGCGGCCTTTCTTGCCTGAATAAGAGCGTCTTTAATCGCGTCGGTCATGGCTTCTTGTTTCTTAACGAAGGCTTCGAGCTCTTGAATTCGTGCTTCTTTCTCGTCAAGCTGACTAGCATACGCCTCAATATCAGTTACGATTTGGTTCATAAACTCTTCGACTTCGTTTATAGAATAGCCACCAAATTTTACTTTCCTAAATTCTTTTTCTTCGACGTCTTTGGCGGTCAATAAATCGTTCATTCTTTGTCGGTCCTTTCCGGCCAAATTTCACTCATACCGGTGGCAGGGGTAA
>CAJORD010000011.1 GCA_905236605.1 uncultured Synergistales bacterium
ATCTTAAGCGAAGACGCTTCAACCGAAATCGCTCTTGACCTCGAGAACAGCGAGGTTCTAAGCAGCGACATGAAAGCCTTGACTAGTCACGACATAAATTTGAAATTAGAACTTACGGGCTTAAAGTTCAAAGTCTGGGAGGAAAATTATCCCAATGGAATAAGAATTCCCGTTTTACTTCCGTCTATGCGACCATCAACAAGCAAACCGTTTGTTTTGCCGACATTTAGAATCGGGAGTGATGAATCGACAATAGATGTAACCGTGAGTTTTGTATCGTCTAGCACGGGCAAGGTCAGAATTAGCGGCGTAGCAGACGTCAGCGGCTTCGATTGCGAAATTCAAGGCGACTGCAAAATCTGGCGAGCCGGATACCCTGAACCCGATCTTGATTCAAGCACTGACAGCGGCTGTAACACCGGCTACGGAATAATTTCTGCGTTTGCTGCGTTATTAGTAATTGGAAGGAGCAAAAAATTTTGTTCGGGACGGATATAGGAATTGACCTCGGCACAGCCACAGTTTTAATTTACGAAAAACATCACGGTGTAGTTTTGCGTGAGCCGTCTGTCGTCGCTGTTGACCAAGAAACCGGCGAAATTTTGGCAGTCGGTGATGACGCTAAGAGCATGGTAGGACGAACGCCCGGCAGTATTACATCAGTAAGGCCGCTTCGTGATGGCGTTATCGCGAATTACGAAATGACGGAAGCAATGTTGCAGCACTTTATGCGACGCGTAACTAAAGGTTCACAAAAATTTTTCCGAAATCGCGCGATGATTTGTGTACCGTCAGGAGCTACTGACGTTGAACGCCGCGCAGTCCTCGAAGCCGCTCTTGAAGTCGGAGCGCGTGAAGCGTATCTAATCGAAGAGCCAATGGCCGCAGCAATCGGAGCAGATTTAAAAGTTGAAGAGGCTCTCGGCAAGATGATTGTAGACATCGGCGGAGGCACTACTGACATAGCCGTAATTTCTTTGGGCGGTGTTGTTGTGTCGAAGTCGTTACGAATAGGCGGCGACAAGTTCGACGAAGGCATAATGAGATATTTACGCCGTCAATATAATCTCGCGATTGGCGACCAGACAGCCGAAAATTTGAAAATAATGATCGGAACATGCCTGCCGCTTGAAGAAGACGAAAAGATGATCGTGAAAGGCCGCGATTTAGTGCAAGGTCTTCCGCGTCAAATTGAAGTTACAAGTTCGGCGGTTAATATGGCGATTGGCGAAATGGTTCAGACATTGGCCGATGGTATTCGCAACGTCCTTGAGCTAACTCCCCCGGAATTATCAGCCGACATAATTGATAGAGGAATCGTCTTGACGGGTGGAGGCGCTTTGCTTCGTGGACTTCCTGAACTTGTTGCGCAACAGACCGGCATAAACTGCTTCACCGCCGAAAATCCTATGGACTGCGTGGCGCTTGGAACAGGTAAAGCCTTGGCCGAGATTGATAATATAAGAAGTTCTGGACGAAGCAACTTATTAGTAAATCTCAAGCGCTCAAGCCGAAAACGATATTAAAGGGGTGATTTTCTAAATGAACAGGGGAATATACGAAGCTGCTTCGGGAATGATTGTTCAAGAAACTAATCTTGATGTCGTTGCCAATAACCTCGCTAACGTAGATTCTGCAGGTTTCAAAAAACGTGTCAGTGCAAACGCGGACTTTTCGGCGCTGCTCGACAGAATCGAAAAAGTTTCCGAGGACGGCGAAACAAAATTAACAACTGTACTCCCTGCCGATATGCCTTTCAAAGGACGCGCGATTATCGGTTCGCTTGCTCTTTCGACTGTGTTTTCTGAAGACGTCATGGACACGACGCCCGGAATTATCAAAACGACCGAAAGCCCGCTTGACCTTGCTATAGACGGGCCGGGATTTTTTTCAGTTGCTGACACAAATGGAAATGTATATTACACTCGCGGCGGAAGTTTTGTCCCTGACGAAAACGGAAATATAATCACGTCGAACGGCCTTTATCTTCAAGGCGAAGGCGGAAATCTTTCAATCGGAACTGCTACACGTGTCGAAGTCAACAGAACTGGCCAAATAATCGCAGATGGCGAAATCGCAGGGCGTGTTGCCGTATTTAATTTTGAAAATCCTACATATTTAAGACAATCGGCGCGAAATCTTTTATCACCGACGGAGCAATCAGGAGCAGCCGAAGCCGTCGAAAATGTAAAAATTTGGTCCGGCGCTCTGGAAGTTTCAAATGTCAGTGTCGTTGAAGAGATGGTGCGAATGATTGAGGCTCAAAGAGTTTATGAAGGCGCATCGAAGGCCCTCATGACCCACGACGAACAAACTTCAAGATTAATAACTTCGTTCAGTCGTGGATAAAAATTAACGAAAGGAGAGAATTAAAAATTGCTTAGGTCATTATGGACAAGCGCGTCAGGAATGATAGCCCAGCAAACACATTTAGACGTTGTTACTCACAACTTAGCGAACGTAAACACGCAAGGCTATAAAAAACGTCGCGCAGATTTTGAAGATTTAATGTATCAAATTAACAGAGAGCCGGGGTCGCCGGTTGAGCCAGATTCGCTTGTGCCTACGGGTATTCAGGTTGGTTTAGGAACGCGCGTAATCGCTACGCCTAGTTTCATGGTGCAGGGAAATTATCAAATTACGGACGGAACTTTAGACTGGGCCATTAACGGCGAAGGCGCTTTCTTTCAAGTTACTATGGGCAACGGACAAATAGGCTACACTCGCGGCGGTTCGTGGCAAATTGACGACCAAGGCCAGATAGTTGACGAGAACGGCCTCTTGCTTGAGCCTGCTATCACAGTCCCAGATAACGCCGTTTCAATTATATTATCGCCTACGGGTGTTGTAAGTGCAAAAGTCGGAGACGAAATTGAATTACAGGAGCTTGGACAAATTCAGCTTGCCAGATTTGTGAACCCTACCGGCCTTCGTGCGGCTGGCGATAGAGTTTTCGTTGAGACGCCTGCGAGCGGTGCACCTATTGTCGGCAATCCCGGCGAGGACGGTATGCCCACGGTAGTTCAAAACGCTGTCGAAATGTCTAACGTCCAAGTCGTTGAAGAAATGGTCGAGATGATTGTCGCGCAGCGTGCCTACGAAGCTAACTCAAAAGGCATTCAGACCGCTGACGATTTATTAAGAATTGCGAACGGCTTGAAGCGTTAAAATGCAAGTAGGAGTTAGGAACTAGGAAATAGGAACAAACGGAAAGATGATAAAAAAATTAATTTTGGGGCAAACATTGCTCCTTTTTTTTGTAATTTTATTTTCAGGAATTGCGAACGCCGCACAAAATATTAAAATCGAAATCCCCGAAGTCATTTATTCAAGTCGCTCTTCGTTCACGTTGGGACAAATTGCGAAAATCACCGGCGGCAATCGTCAGACACGAGCAGCACTATCGAAAGTCGAACTTTTCCCCGAAGGCAACAGGCTCGCCCGTAACGAAGTCTTACGCGCCATTGACGATAGCGACGCCGCAGACGCTCGAATCGAATTATACATGCCGCAATTTTCACGAATCGAAGCTCCTGACTACGAAGGCAACTTCACAGAGACGGAACCGCAAGCGCAATCACGTTCGCCTGCCGAGTTAATTCCGCTCATAAAATCAATTTCAGCTTGGAACGGCGGACTTGAAATTTCAACAAATAACGCCCCCGTGCCTGAAGGAAAATTAATTGAGCCCGCTAGCATCGTCCCCGGCACAAACGCCGCAATTTTGAGATTTCAAGATAAACATGGAAAAATTAATTCGCTTCCTGTGCGAATGAACTGGACACAAACAGCAATGATCGCCGCGCGAAACATCAAACGAGGCGACAGGATTCGGCCCGAAGATTTATTTTCGCGTTCCGTCAGAATTACGCGCCCGGGAATGTACGCTTCGACACCCAACGAAATCGCAGGTTCGATCGCAAATCGAAATATTC
>CAJORD010000012.1 GCA_905236605.1 uncultured Synergistales bacterium
ATAGACTTGATGTAATTCTCGATGTACTCTTCGCGCGAGGGCAAACCCATTTTGATGTCCTCATGAACGTTTACGCTTTCGACGACTTCAAATTCAAGTCCGGCGGCGTGAACTTCATCAACGAGCGCTTTAATCTCGTCTTCTTCCCAAGTAACTCCGGCGGCCTTGTCAAGCAAGCCCATTAAGCCGGTCATGCCGGGGATCTGCTTCACGTACTTCAAAGGGATCGGGTCGGCTTTGCTGCCATACCAGCGAAATGTCATTTTCATTGTAAAAATTCCTCCTTAAGAATTAAAATTAAAAAATTAAATTAATCGTCGCACTTCCAAAGACCGATAGCGGGCTTTCCGATGAAATAAATTTCTTCACCGTCGGGCATTATATTCCAGCCTTCGTTAAGTTTCGACGGGTCATAACGCTTAGTTGCTTCGTCGTAGTCTATCCATTGATAGCCGACGCTTTCGACTTCTTCTTTAGTTAATAATTCCGGCTTTGTGGCGTAAGTAACTCTGAATCTTCCTTCGCTGGAGCCGTGAATTAGATGAGCCGCGCACATGATTTTGCCTTCAAAGACGCCTTTGTGATACAAATCTAAAACGTAAGGTGTGCCCTTGTAGCCATATTTGCGAATCATTCCGTCGGTTTCATCGTTTTCACCGAAAGCGCGAACGCCCGGGCCAAGAATTAATAAATCACCGTCATCGGCGATCATCATTCGAGAACGATAAACGCCTTTGTTGCCTACCCAAGTAGTTTTGAGTTCGTCAGGGTCAAGATACGCTACGACTTTTTTAGCGCGCTTCTCAACGTGAACGATATTTAATTTTTGCGAGAGCGCCGCGGCGTGTTCAAACGGTTTTCGTGAAGTCCCGATATAAATTCCGCGTAACGTAATGTCTTCGCCCTCGGCTGTCGTTACGGTCTGAATATAAAGCATAGGGATTTTGCCGTCAATGAAATGCTGCTGCGCGTAGTCATAAAGTTTTCGCGCGGGGCTGTCGATTACGCCAAGAGCTTTTTCCATTCCGCAAATAGCTGCGACAAAGTGGGACTTGTTAATCATTTCGCGACCGCCGGTTCCGACAAAAATATTTTTTGAATAATTCGCCATACCTACGACTTCGTGCGGGACGACCTGACCGACAGAGAAAATTACATCATAGCCGCCATCAACTAAAAGATGATTGACTTCGACGTCGATTTTTTCGGGGAAAAGTCCTTCGCTGATCTCTGCGCAGACCTCGGCGGGGATATATCCAAGTCGCGTCGTGTCAGTTTGCCAGTGGTGATTTATAATTCTATCTCGCGGAACGACGTCGGCGAAAAATTTATAAAGTTCTTCTTCGCTCATTGCCATGTGAGTTCCTACGGCGGGCATAACGTCAATATGAACATCGGGGCCGAGCTTCTTGTATAAAATTTGCGTGATTATTCCGGCGTATGAGTAGCAGCGAGTGTAATCAGGCGGAATGATTAAAACTTTCTTGAGGCCGGAATATTGTTCAAGGAGCTCGTCAAGAATTTTTTCAAGTTGTTCGCGTGATACGCCTTTTTCTTCTTCTGTTAAAAATAACTCTCTCATTAAAAAATCTTCTCCCTTGTAATTTGAAAAAGAGAGAGCCGCGTTGACTCTCTCTAAAAATTATTCAGTGTTTAGAGCATTCCGCCCGCCATAAACGCTGCTGTAAGTGCAAGGCAGATAATTCCAGTTATCGAACCAAGAACTGTAATATATTTGAGTCCCTGTTTGGTATCAAGATTGAAGAGCGACGTTCCGACCCAGAAGCCAGAGTCGCTGACGTGCGAACCGATCATAGTACCGGCACCAATGAGAACGGCGCACTGCACGGGCGTAAGTCCAAGCGTTGCAACCATTCCGGCGCAAATTCCAGCGGCTGTCATTCCTGCTGTAGTTCTTGAACCGACTGCAACCATCAACAAAGCACCAATTAAGAACGGAACGAGCATTCCGGGGACATTCATCGACGTAATCACATTACCAAGTTCTGAAACACCTTCGTAACTCTTGATGACGCTGCTGAAGCCGCCGCCCATCGCTGTAACGAGCAACGGGATCAAAGCAACCTGAAGAGCTTCGGTGATCCACTTGCTAGCCATGATTGTAAAAATGCTTGATTCTTTCTCTGTGCTGTAGCTGTTGAAGTTCTCAACGACTTTTTCTTTATGCGCCATGCCAAGCAAGAACGTCAAAATAACGCCAATGAACAAAGCGATATTTCTTTCGCCGAGTGTATCAAGGACTATGCGGGCCGTGGCTTCTTTTTCGAGATACATATCTGCAAACGCTGCACCGGTGATTAAAATAACCGGTACTAAAATCGGCGACATAGCTGCAAGTACTGAAGGTAAATCGTTCTCTTTGATTAAAAGATTGCGATAGTCTGTGTTATCGACTTCTTCAACGCCGACAATATAATCTTCGCGAGGAGCAATTTTTTCTTTAGCTACCCAACCTCTAAATAAAATCCAAGTAAGCAGGAAGCCAATTATTGAAATTATGATGCCCCAAAGTATTACAAGACCTAAATTTGCACCCAACAGAACAGCCACGGCCAAAATACCCGGCGTAGGCGGGACCATTGAGTGAGTAAGAGCGGCAGCGAGCATTGTAAAACCGCCCATTGTGGACATAGATTTTTTGTCGCGCTTTGCGATGACAGCCGCGATCGGTGCCATAAGAACTTGCGTAATATCGCCAAAAACTGGAATCGACATTATATAAGCGGCCATACCTGTTGAAAGCTCAAGATTTTTGCCTCTGTAGAGATTGATGAAGAAGTTTACCATGGATTTTGCCGAGCCAGTGTCGCGGATACCCTCAGCAATGATTGAACCAAAAATAATTGTACAGCCGATGCCAGTTAAAGTGCCGCCGAAACCGCTTGTGAACAGACCGATTATTTTCAGCGGAGCATATCCCATCAATAAACCGGCAATCAATCCCGAAACAAATAACGACAAGACCGGGTGTACTTTAAGTTTGACGATTAAGAAGACCAAAATTATTACAGAAACTGCAATAGCAATAAGGAACTGCGACATAAAATAAAACTCCTTTCGTTTTTTAATTTCTTACTTTTTGAGGACTTCGGGGTTTACTACGTTGTATGGAACTTCGCCATTCAAAACACCAACAAGACCGCTGACGGCCTCTTTAATCATGCCTATGCGTGCTTTCATTGTTCCGCTTGCTGCGTGAGGAGTTAAGACAACATTTTCAAGTGTCAATAATTCCGGAATTGGGTGTGGTTCGCTTTCAAAAACATCAAGTCCGGCGCCTTTGATTACGTTGTTCTTGAGAGCGTCCGCGAGCGCGTGTTCATCGACGATAGGACCGCGAGAACAATTTACAAGATACGCAGTCTTTTTCATTTTTGCAATTCGTTCAGCGTTGAACAAGTGATGATTTTCGGGAATATAAGGCACGTGAAGCGTTATGCAGTCGGCTTCTTTGACAACATCATCAAGTTCTTTGTAAACGACACCAAATTCTTTTTCAACTTCGGGTTTAGCTCTGAACATGTCGTAATAAATCACGCTCATTCCAAGGCCTTGAGCTTTACGACAAACTAATTTTCCAATTCTTCCGAAGCCTACAATTCCTAAAACGCTGCCGGTGATTGCTTGATTTCGATCTGGAAATACAGGCGCGTCCCAGATCCCTTTTCTTACTTCGCGGTCGAATCTTGCAATACCGCGCATTGTATCGACGATAAGCGCAACTGTATGCTCTGCGGTAGCGTCTGTAACTTGAGTCGGCGTGTTTACAACGGCTATGCCTTTCTCTGTTGCATACTTCCAGTCGATGTTGTCATAACCAACGCCAAAATTTGCGATAGCTTTCAAATTTTTTGCAGCGTCGAGTAAATTTTTGTCGCCCTTATTTTGAATTACCATGTAGGCATCATAATTGGCGACGACTTTTACAACTTCATCATATGAAAGCGGCTTCTCCGGAATTGCAAGTTCAAAATTCGCTTTGTACTCGTCTAAAACACCGGCGGGGACTGGAGCCGAAAATAAAATCTTCTTCATTTTGAAATTACCTTCGCGCAATGTCAGCAACTTGTTTGCAAGGACCGTTCCAGATTGCCTGATGATCTCTGATTTCGTCGAAGACGCAGAAATGTTTTACACCAAGTTTTTTGTAGTACTCGGCCTTTTCGGGCGTGTCGAGTTCGCAGCGCGGCAAAACTCCATGCTTGAGAGCGATGCGGATCATTTCTTCTTCGACTTCGCGGACTTCGTCTCTGTGGTCTTTGACGTCCCAGCCTCTGCTCATGCAGTAATCCGACGGGCCGAACTGTACCATATCGACACCTGGCACGGAGCAAATTTCGTCAAGGTTCTTCATGGTTTCTTCTTTTTCAATCATGAAGCAATTTACGGTTTGCTTGACGAGTTTTGCGTGTTCCATTTGGGTTAAGTAGGGTTGGAAATAGGGGAATCTGTTGTTGGGATAACCGAAGCGACCGGCAAATTCGGGACAATCTGGATTAATTGCGTAGAGGCTCTCTTTGACTTCTGCTGCGGTCTTGTGGTCCGTCCACATGATAGCTTGGAAGCCGGCTGCGAGTGCGCGTTGAGCGACATAAAACCTGTTTTGAAAATCGACTTTAATCATCGAGCTAATCCCGTGAAGTTCGCACGCCATTGCGAGACCTTCGAGATCGTGCTGCGTGAATGGCGAGTACTCAGCCACAAATTCGACGTAATCAAAAATTCCCGTTGCTGCGCAAGTTTCAGTGATTACTGGCCAAGTGCTCCAAATACGAGTGCCTACTGTGGGTTTGCCTTCGTTGAGCATAAGCCTAAATTGATTGTCTCTCAAAATAAGACTCCTCCTGACAAATTAAATTATAAAAATAAAAATTGTGGATAAAAGAATGATAATATATTTTTCAATTTAATGTCAAGGCGAAAATTTCAGCCGTTAATATCCCATAAAAAAATTAGGAATCAGTTTTTTAATTCCTGACTCCTAATTTCTAATTCTTAATTTAATTTACTTGTTGTCAGCCGCGAGTGATGAAGCCGCTATACGTCCTGAAACAAAAATTTCTGTGATAGCGTTTCCGCCGAGTCTGTTCCCGCCGTGAATGCCGCCTGTAACTTCGCCGGCTGCGTAAAGTCCTGGAATAATTCTGCCTTCAGGTGTCAAGACGTGGCGTTCACTGTCAACGACAAGCCCGCCCATCGTGTGGTGAGTGCTTGGAGCCATTAATCGAATCGTCATGACGGTGTTTTCTAAGTCGTAAGTGTCAGGATTGTAACTTCCGTCAGGATTTTTTTGAACATTTCCGACAGGTCTTGAAGCGATCGCCTTGCCTACTTCAGGAAAGCCTCCTCCGGTCATAACGGCTTTATCGTACTCTCTGATTGTCTGCTCGACGACTTTCGGATCAGCCTTAACGCCAAGTTTCTCGAAGAGTTCAGGAAGTTCGCTAATCTTTCTTCTATAATAGCGTCCTTCAAAATCGCCTTCGACAGGGAGCTGCGTTGGTGCGGGCATCTTCTGTTCGACGTTGTAGAACTCTAAGAAAACGCCTTTGCTGCCTTTATAGTCCATTCCATTCTTAAATTCAGCGAGTGAAAGGACGTCGCGCTCTGAGCCTTCGTCAACAAATCTTTTTCCGGTGTTCGGATTAATCCAGCAAGCATAGTTGCCGCCGCCGAAAGCTAAGTTTCCGTTGTCGATCCATGAAATCGGCATTAACTGCGTGAATCCCATTCCTGTAACGTTCGCGCCGACAGCTTGAGCCATTGTGATACCGTCGCCCTGTAATGATGAACGGTTTGTTGTCTTTGTTGAAGTCGAAAGATATTCAGATGACCAGTAAACATTTTCATCAACGACTTTCTTTAAGTTTGCAGCGTAGCCGCCAGTTGCTAGAATAACGCCCTTCGTAGCGTAGGCTGTAATTTCCGTGCCGTCATAGCGCTTGGCCTTAACGCCTACAACTCTGCCACTTTCGCGAATTAATTCATTCACGCTGGTGCGGAGCATAATCTGGTTAGCCTGATTGGCTTTCAAGAAAGCGTTAATTGGAGCTACAAAGTAAGTTCCCCAACGTCCGGGATAATTTTCCGGAGTTCCGTCGCCGTCAGTGTCAACATTAGCGCCGATAAATTCATTTTCACGATACCAAAGAGCACCGATTAAAGTCGGCTGTGTGTCCTCATGGAATGTCGCGCCCATAGCTTCGAGCCATTCTTTGAGTCCCTGAGCGCCTTCGATAAACTGCTTAACGAGTTCGACATCACCGTAAATCCATTGCGACTTGTCTGCGCTCTGTCTTAAACCGCCGTAATAAGTCTGGAAAATGTGAAGATTAAGCGTCGAGAACAAAGCGAGCTGATTTTCGGGCGTGCCTGCGTCGAGTTTCGGCTGTGCCCAGTCAAGATATTCTTTAATTTCGGCTTTGAGAGCTTTGAGAACCGGCAAATATTCAGCGTGGACACCGTGCTTTGAAAGTTCCAGCGCATCGCCTGCGACATATTCATGAGTTTTATAAAATTCTGCGTCAAACGGTGCTTCGTTCCAAGCGAGAATCATTTTTAACTCATTAATGCAGCCTTGAACAGATTTTACTTTCGGATACTCTGCGCCAGTGAAAGCATAAACGCCCGTCTCTGCGTCAGGATTTTTGGGGTCCCAAACGAGATAAGGCATGACGCTTTGATACTGTCCGCCCGATACTAGAGTGTTGCCTCCGATTTCGGCGTTCTTCTCGATAATCAAAACTTTCAAACCTAACTGCGCGGCCTGTGCTGCTGCGGCGACACCTGCTCCGCCTGCTCCGACAATTACAACATCATAGTGAACAGTAACGGGGTCGGCGGGTTTGTGTTCGACCTTAGCGGCTTTGAATGCTTCAAGATTTGTGCACTTGGCCATCTCTGCGGCAGCGTTTACGGCGTTACGAAGAGCACGCGTTGAGAAAGTTGCTCCTGACACAGCGTCAACTCCTGAACCATTCGCCTGAAGCATTTCCGGGATCATAATGTCGAAAGCAATATCGCCGACATGGCCGGTTTCAGGATTTTTCGTAACGGCTATGCCTTTAATTTTGTCCGCGTCAAACGTAACTTTGACTTCGACAGGGCCGTTATAACCGTATGCTGTGGCCGTGTATTCGCCGGGCGTGAAAGAAATCGGAGCGGAAGACGTTTCGACTTTTTCACCGCGAGCTTCAGCTAATGCTTTCTCGACGGCTTCGGCGATACCGTTGCGCGACATTGTGGCGTTGCTGATGGCGTCAATCTGTCCGTCAGTGCGTCCGATGAGAGCATTAATATAGGTAGGGAAATTCATTACGCCAAACGGAACTTCTTCGGGCGCGTCGATCTCTACAGCTGTGATTTTGTCGGCGTCAACTGTAACTTTGACTTTTACCGGACTAGTTTCGCTGTAGCCTTTGCCTTCGCCTTCGTAAGTGCCGGGAGTGAAAGCCCAAGCGATCGAAGCCGTGAACACAAAGCAAACAGCAAGAATAAGCGCAAATTTTTTCATGCAAATCTTTCCTTTCTAAATTTATTTTTGGAATATTCTCATGATAGCACAAAATAATTAGGAAGGAGAAATTAGGAGTGAGGAGTGAAAAAAAATTCCTACTTCCTAACTCCTACTTCCTAACTTTTTTAAGGCTTCCGTGTCAGCGAGTTTGTAATTATGTTTTGCGTAAGCGTAAGCCGATTCGCCGGATATGTTCGTGAGTTCGATATCTGCGTCAGCGTCAAGCAAAGTTTCAACGACGTCTTCGGTGTTGTTTGACGCTGCGTAAATCAAAGCCGTGTTCCCAAAAATATTTTGAGCGTCAATATAAGCTCCGGCCTTTAGCAAAATGTCAACGGCTTCGGCGGTGTTGTAACGCGCAGCAAACATTAAGGCGCTTGATAAATCTTTGCTCTTTGTGTTGGGACTGACTCCGGCGGCTAAAGCTTCTGAAATTTCTGCTTCTGTTCCTGAACGACAGATTTTTAAAAAATTCTTTTGTAGCTCGGGCTTCAACATTTTTCGCATAGCCTCTGAATTTTGTAATTTTGTTTTCGTTTTTGCGATTTCAAGCGGCGTTTGATTTTTATTATTTTGAATATCGAATCGCGCGCCTGCGTTAAGAAGTTCCAGAACGACCTCGGGCGAATTAAAACCGACTGCTAAGTGAAGCGGCGTGTTATTAGTTTTGTTAGTTGAGTTGACGTCGGCGTGATTTTCAATAAGAAGCCGAACGGTTTCAGACGAATTAAACTGCGCTGCGAAGTGCAAAGGAGTGTTTCCAGTTTTATTTTTTGAGTTGACGTCAGCGGAGTTTTCGATGAGCGTTTTGACGGCCTCAAAATTATTATGCTGCGCGGCACTCATAAGCGGCGTAGTTCCGTTTCTGTTCGCGGCGTTGACGTTCGCACCGTGATTAATAAACTCTAAAATTTCTTCCGGCGATCCCTTTTCGCAAACGTCAAGTAAATTTTGGGGAGGCGTTTCAGTTTCTTGGCTCTCTTGCGCGGAGCTTGGCATTGGAGATTGTGATTTTTTCGTAAGGAGATCGATTATATGAGTGTCATTTAGATTTTTATTATGTTTCGCGTAATAGAGCGGCGTTTTTTTCTCATGATTTAATGCTTCAATATCCGCGCCCTTTTTAATTAGAAGCTCAACGACTTCAGGGACGTTATCCATAGCGGCATAATGTAGAGCTGTGCTGCCTCGTTGATTTCGTGCTTCAAGCTCCGCGCCTGCGTCAAGTAAAACTTCAATAACTCGCGGGTCTGCGTTCGATTGAGCCGCACTCATAAGCGCAGTGTTTTTATTTCGATTCTTGGCGTTCGGGTTAGCGCCGTCATTGAGAGCTTCGAGAATTTTTTCAAATGTTGCTGTCTTACATAAAGCCCGAAAATCGAGGTCGCTAATTTTTTTTCGAGGCGGCGTGCTTGCGCGTTCCCATTTTGTCGGCGTCTCTTCTTTCATTTCGGCGGTGTGTTCTTCTTCAATGTCCTTCACAGAGAGCAGCATAGGCGGGAATTGCGTTTGACTGAACCATTTTACCCTCGCTGTGATTTCATAACGAATTTGTTTTTGATTTTCTTTGTCATAATCATAAAGTCGGTGGCCAATCTCCGAAGGCGGGATTCTGGCGGGGAGTCCGTCTTTTAATTCGACGAGTGCGCCGGACGAGTTGCTAATCTGTTTTATTAAAACGTGAACGTCTTGACCAATCTTATATTTTGAATATTGCTGTGCGAGTTTTAAATCATAATCTTCATCGGCCTGACTTAAACTCAAAATTATGTCGCTGCTGTTCTTGTCAACGACTTTGAAAACATATTTGCGGCCCCTTACGTAAGATTTTTTTATAGAGCCGTTGCCAGTGGGGCTCCCGCCTTCTTCAAATGGGATTTCGTTAGCGGGGACGTGAGCCATCATTGAGCCAATCGAGACTAAGATTGAATCTTTGCTCATCTCTACAATCCGGCCTTTGACGATATAGCCGGGCTTCAAAATTAATTTGAAGAGCCATTTGCATAAATCTAAAACTTCGTTAAGCAGTCGGCGCGCTTCGTCTTCAGAAGTGTAAGTGTTGTCGTAACGTTCGTGAACGGCTTTGTTACGAGCCATTCGCAACGCGTGAAGAGAATCTTTGATTTCGTCATTGATGACATAATTTTTAAAAAGATCGTCGATTCTAAAGAGTTGATCGCGTTCGTGAGTTTCGATGCTGTTTGTGCTCAAAAGATAATCGACAATGGCTTCGCCCATATCGCCGAGGCAAATTAAACAGTAGCGAGTGTTTTTATAAAGATTGTCTTCAGCTTCGCGGCCAATTTCGGCGAGGTTTGCGAGTGGCGGAACGTATCGGCCGGGGAAAAATAAATCTGCGAGGAAACCAAATTGACTTTCGCCAAATTTCAGCATGAACCATTCACATAATTCTTGCGCGGCTGTCATAAGTCGTTCGCAGGACATTGCGGAATTATAATCTTCTTTGACGGCTTCGCTTGCGACTTCCGTGAGAGCGTTTAATTTTCTTGCTATGTCGGAGTCGATATTCTTGAGCCGCACGAGTTCGTTCACGGCGTCCGTAAAAGATAATTTTTCGTCAATGTGATAATTTTTGCGTAAAAATTTTGTGATTGCCTCGGCTATCCGTCCGAGATAAAGCAGGCAAATATTATTGTCGGCGCCTAATGCCTCCTCTGCGCGTCCCCCGTAGCCTGCAATTTTGGGAAATCGCTCCTTAATAAATTCAAATCTGCTTTGCATGTTGTTGCTCCTTGTTTAGATTTGGGGGTCAGTGATTTAGATTTTAATATAGAAAGTGAATTTTTACATGGATAACACGTGCAGAAAAATTTTTATAATTAAAAAT
>CAJORD010000013.1 GCA_905236605.1 uncultured Synergistales bacterium
AGCTGAAAACTTTTTCTCAAATCTTGCAACTTGCCGCTTAGTTTTCTTATCCAACCAATACAACGCTCCATAGGGCGGCTCACTTATGCTAACTAAATCATCTTTTTCAAACTGCTCAATGGCGTCAGGAAAAATACCCAAAATCTTCATTCGCTTAATTGCCTCTGCTTTTTTCTCACTTAAACTAATTTCCATTAGACATTCACCACCAACTGTCGTAATACACAGCATAGCCTTCAGCTATAGCTTTTTTCGCGTTTTTTATAAAACTTTTCAAATGCCCAACTTCATGCTCCTTTTCCTCCTCAAGCGTTGGTAAATAACGTTCCTCGTAAAAGCTGTCTTCATCGCTGTCACGGTCGAGCCTGTCAAGGTCTTGTTCTGTAATTCTAATTGGAGTGCAATTAAATACTTCTTCTTTGCCGCCTTTTTCACGATACAGATTTTCCATCCAAATTTGCAAGCCGTAAAATTTGCGCCAATAATCAAAGTCATAATCAATAATAACCTTTTTTGGACAATTAAAATCGCTTAATGACTTTGATTTTTTTGCTCTATACGCAAACTGGTCAAGTCCCATGAATTATTCTCCTTTCAAAAATTCAGGGTTATCATGAATGTTGCCTATTACCCTATAGTTAGCAACAGTATCTTTCATTAAAGGCTGTACAGGTTTTCTTACTGCGAACGCGCAAAAATTTTTATGGTAAAATACTTCCAAATAGCCTGCAGGAGCGTCTCTGTGCTGAAGAATATCTCCTTCGTAAATTTCATTGCCGTCACAGTCATATGCGCCAGTAAACTGCCCAACCGTATCAGATTCAACGCTATATTCAGGAGAAATCATACCGCTCCATTGCTTAATACAGTCGCCGGTCTCGTAAGTTAAATGGTCACCTTTACGCCAAGTACCATTACATCTGCCACGAAATTTAATCTTGCGTTTCATTTTTTGCCCTCCAGTTCCAACGCCAACTATACAAAACAAACATCGGTGTGAACCAAGCTTCACCAATCACTTTATCTTGCAACATATCTTTTTGCTGAACTATAGCAGGTATGCCGTAAAGGCTACACTGAATATAAGTCATAAATATACAACGCTCGTCAATATCATTAGCAACCACTAAAGCATTTTTTTGATAATTTAATCCAAATTCGCGCATTGCATTTGCAAAACCATAAATGGTAGAACCCGCGCCACAACATGGTTCATGAGCCGTAATATAGCCTTTCTCCTTATATGCCTTGTCACTAAAAGCGAATTTACCCATTAGGTCACTAACAACTTGTGGTGTAAAGAATTGTCCTTTCCACTCGTCATGAAAATTCAATTCTTGATACAGCTCACCGAGTACATCTACTAAATGCTCTGAATGATTTTCCATTTCCAAGACTAATTCAGCAAACATAGAAATTAACAGTTTTTGTTCACGTAGAGTATATTTATTAAAAATCTCAATATAACGTTTTTCGCGTTCTGCTTGTACTTTTTGGCTAGTAGCTATGTTGTAAAGGTCGCAACTATTAGCAATAGAAATTGCAGTCAATGCTAGAAAATCATTAAACGCCGTCCATCGATTTCTACTCCGACCTATAAATTCAAGGCTCTTAACAAAATTTTTATTATGGCTCTCCAAAGATTTTCTCTCAGCACCCATTATCTGTCGTCACCTTTCACGTAATATCATTTTTCCGCAATATTAGTAACTGTCATGTTCTCATAATCAGCATAAAAGCATCCTGTTTCTTCAGTATAAATGTTCTGAATAATGCTATCGCCATAACGCTCTCTGAGATACTCCAACTCATCAATGCTATAGCCGTAATCATCAATCAACGTGAAATAATAATCTTCATACCAACGCGGTAATGCTTTAATGTCATCTTGAATTTCCGTTTCTCGTATTGTTTTCATTTCGTGCCAGCCGTTTTTTTCACACTTGACATAGCTGTAGGTAGGAAAATCTTTTTTAGCTGAATCCGACACAATTTCAAGGACTTTTCTTAACGTATCATTGATTTCACGCCTATTTATGTATTCGCAAAGCTGATGTGGATTATAGTAACCACTTGAAAGATTGACTGCCGCTAATCCCATTGCTGGAGCGATTATTGAAATATCACTAAATGTACCATGCGCCGTGTTAAATCCTTTACTGGCAATATATTTTTCAAATTCTGAATTAGCACAATCATAATACACCGCATCATTTTTACCTGCGCGGTCAATCTCAACAAGGAGCTTTAAATTGTGAAGCGAATCAGGCAAATTTCCTTTTTCATATTGAAGTGCAAAATAATCAGCGCCTATACCGCCTACTTCCTCGTTACAAGTAAATAAAAGGTAAGGCTTAATTGGCGCTTGTTCATAAGCATTGACAAGCGCATAAACGCCGCAACGGTCGTCGCCGCCAATGCCTTGTGGAGACATAATGATATTTCTATCTTTGCTCTCACAAATAAATTTCACGGGGTCTTTATGAACAGTATCCAAATGTGCGACAAGCATAATTGGCGCTTGCCCTTCAACGAGAATAAAATCACCTTCACAAAAACTAACATTGCTATATTTCCTTAAGAGCATTTCAAACAATTTTTCCTGAGTAGGCTTTAAAAATTTTTCCAAAGACTCCATCACCCATTCTCCTTTCAAACAGGGACTTATGATTTTTATCTCATAAATCCCTGCCGTTCATAATGCTTCTATTCCTCTTCGTCTCTACAATTTACGCACAAACCATTTTCAAGCTCATCTTTTTTATAAACCTTCCCACAGTTTTTGCACTCTTCGTAGTAATTTCTATAGCAATCATCGCACACGCGCTCATCATTTATATAGTTCATTGTTTCTACATGACACAACTCCTCGCAATGCTCACACCTATCGTAGTATCCATCGCAACAACTTTCACAAACTACGGTTTCATTTCCATTGGCATCATAAACGTAGTACATAGAATCTTGCTCAAACCAACTTCCGCATTCCGCGCATTGCTGGTAATCATGATTCTCTAAGCAATCATCGCAAACGTAATATCCATCGGCAGTAACTGTCATGTTATTCCTATGATAAGCTTGACCGCAGTGATAACAAGTTTCGTAATATTCATAATAACAATCTTCACAAACGAATACTCTTTCTCCGCCATCACTGTAAACCTCATACATATCGCTGCTGTCGTGTGAACTATCACAGTGGTAACAAGTTTCAAGACCGCCACAGTCGTTACAAAACAGTTTTTCACTAATGGCGTCACCGCAACTAAGGCAAAGTCCAGACGCGCCAATTTCAAATGGCTGTCTATCATCGATATGGTCTTGCCTGATTGACAGTTTTGGCTTAAATTCAGAATAAATCCAATCGTCATAACCACCGAAATAACGGTCTTTACAAAGTTCTAAATGAAGCCTTTCATAATTCTCGCAATAGTCAAACGTTTTCCAAAGATTAATAGCATCTTCACAAGACGAAATTTCGCGTTGAACTAAATCCCTATACAGTGCTGTATACGCATGCGTGCCGCGTGTACCACCAGTTGTATCATACAATCTACTTTGAAGAAGTACTCCATTATCAACTTTGTACATGAATAACTGTCTTGAAGTTTTACGATTATTTAACGTTTCTGCTATGTTGGGATCATCAACCGTAAAAGCTATCATCGTTACATCATCTCGTGCATAGCCTGAACAACCGTTGTTGTAATCATATTCGTTACTGTTAAGTGAATGACAGCTTGTCAGCATTTCGCCACGCGTATCTCTTTTAGGGTTAGACATTGTCATAAAATGCGCAGGATTTATTGATAAATACAATTTAAAATCAATTTTTTTACTGCTTAATTCATCTGCAAATTGAGCAAACAACCGCTGAAACTCACTGCCCGCCGACATATCAGCTATTCCTAATGCTTGACAGAGCGCCATGAAAATGCGACTTCTTTTTCTACCCTTGTGATAAGCATTCGGAGCAAATTTTTCAATAGCTTTAATATAACTTTCTCTTTCGTCATCTTTCATCTTTACCGTAGGTTTCAAGAAAAAGCGCAACGCATGATACACATCTTCGTCAATCTCATTATTCATTTTAAAGCTGTAAAGTTTCATAATGCGACACGCCAAGTCGCGAACCTTATCATAGTTGGTATCGTGTGTCTTAGTACCGTTAATGATAACCGCTTGAAGTTCTTCGTCCCACGCAGAAGACTTGCGGAGCATATCACGCAAATCTGCCTTAGCGTGAATAGCATCTTCTGCTAAGCGGTTAATAAATTTTGGCGAAATTTTGTTGTAAATATCA
>CAJORD010000014.1 GCA_905236605.1 uncultured Synergistales bacterium
CAATGGACGCGAAAAATTTAATTCTTCACGGCAACACAGCATTAGGAATCGAATTCGGCTCGACGCGAATTAAAGGTGTGTTAGTTGACTATGACGGCAACGTTTTGGCTTCCGGCCTTCACGACTGGGAAAATAAACTCGTTGACGGCGTGTGGACATACTCACTCGAAGACGTAGCGGCCGGGCTTAAAGATTGTTACTCAAGTCTTCGCAAAGACGTTGAAAAAAAATTCGGCGTAACTCCTTCGACGTTCGGAGCGATTGGCATAAGCGCAATGATGCACGGCTATATAGCTCTCGACAAGGACGATAAGCAAGTCGCTAAGTTCCAGACGTGGCGCAACACCAACACTACTCAAGCAGCTGACGCTCTCACGGATTTGTTCCAGTTTAATATCCCGCTTCGCTGGTCATGTGCTCATCTTTATCAAAGAATTTTAGACGGCGAAGAACATGTTAAGAACGTCGCTTCAGTATTCACGCTTGCGGCATATGTTCACTACAAGCTCACGGGCAAGAAAGTCATCGGCATTGGCGACGCTGCCGGAATGTTCCCGATCGATTCAGAAAAACTTGACTACGATTCAGGAATGGCGGATAAGTTTGACGAACTCATGAAGAAATCAGGCCAAGCGCTGAAACTTCGCGAAGTTTTCCCGAAAGTCCTCGTAGCTGGTCAGGACGCCGGCAAATTAACAGAAGCCGGAGCCGCTTTACTTGACGAAACAGGGAACTTGAAAGCCGGAATCCCGCTTTGTCCTCCAGAGGGCGACGCAGGCACAGGCATGGTAGCCACGAACGCAGTAGCACCTCGCACAGGCAATCTTTCAGCAGGCACGAGCATGTTCGCAATGATAGTACTTGAAAAACAACTTTCAAAACTTCATCGCGAGATTGACATGGTTACAACGCCGTCAGGCTTCCCTTGCGCAATGTCTCACGCTAATAACGGCACGAGCGATCTTAATGCTTGGGTTAATATGTTCGGAGAGTTTTGCGGCCTAATGGGCGTGAAAGCCGACATGGGCGAGCTGTACGGAAAGCTCTACACTCACGCTTTAACCGGCGACAAAGACTGCGGCGGGCTCTTGGCCTATGGCTATTACTCTGGCGAAAATGTCACGTTCATTAACGAGGGCCGACCGTTGTTCGCACGCACCCCCGACAGCAAATTTAATCTTGCTAATTTCATGCGCGTGAATTTATATACGTCGCTTGGAGCTGTGAAACTCGGCATGGATATTTTGCTGAAGGACGAGGGCGTTAAGCTCGATCGGATCACAGGGCACGGCGGACTTTTCAAAACTCCTTTGGTGATGCAGAAATTTTTAGCGGCGGCTGTGAACTCGCCTGTTACGGTAATGTCAACGGCTTCAGAAGGCGGAGCGTGGGGAATTGCTTTGCTTGCGGCTTACCTCGCTGACGGCAAACGCGACGGAAAACTCGAAGATTATCTCGACAATCGAATTTTCAAAAATCTCGCTGGCGAAGCAGTCAATCCTGACCCCGAAGACGTCGCGGGCTTTGAAACATTCACACAGCGTTACGTCGCAGGACTCGAAATTGAAAAAGCTGCAATTAATGCAATAAAATGGTAAATAAAAACGAGGAAGTAGGATTTTTTACTTCCTAACTTCCCTAACTCCTAATTAATTTTGTAAGGAGAAATTAAAATGGCAACATCAATTCACGAAACTTTTAATTTAGGTCAGAGCATTTGGCTTGACTACATCAACAAAGCAATGATTAACGGCGGTCTTCAAGAATGGATCGAGCTCGGCGTTACAGGCGTTACGACTAACCCATCAATCTTTGAGAACGCAATCGCAAAGACTTCAGACTATGATGACGAAATTAAATCGCTTGCAAAGGCCGGGAAGTCTTCAGCAGAAATTTACGAAGTCTTGACGCTTCAGGAAGTCGGCGCGGCGGCTGACATCATGCGCCCGGTCTATGACAAGACGAACGGCAAAGACGGCTATGTAAGTCTTGAAGTCAATCCGTTGTTAGCGTCCGACAGAGATACAACAATCTCCGAAGCTAAGAGACTATTCGCGCTTCTTAATCGTCCGAACGTAATGATTAAAATTCCCGCGACCCCTGAAGGAGTTTCGGCTCTCACAGAGTGCATAGCGAACAATATCAACGTAAATTCAACTTTGATTTTCTCAAAGGCTCAATATATCGACGTCGCTAAAGCCTACATCGAAGGCACAAAGCGCGGAGGCAAAGCTGCTTCTGTTGCGTCAGTTTTTGTGAGCCGCGTCGATACAGCCGTTGATAAATTACTCGCTGAAAAAGACCCGGAACTTTGCGGAAAAATTGCTGTTGACGGAATCAAATTGATTTATCAAGATTTCAAAAAGCTCTTCGCGAATGAAAAACTTGTTCAGCGTCCTTTGTGGGCAAGCACCGGCACGAAAAATAAATCTTATTCCGATGTCAAATATGTCGAAGATTTAATCGGCCCTGACACAGTCAACACCGTACCGCCCGCGACTCTCGAAGCATTCGTGAACCATGGCAAAGCGGCCTTGACTCTTGAATCTAATCTTGACGCGGCAAACGAAGAATTAAAAAAGCTCGCGGCTCTCGGAATTGATATTAACGCAGTCTGCGCTCAACTCCTTGACGATGGATTAAAGTCTTTTAATAAAGCTTTCGAGTCGTTGATGGCCGCGATCGAAAACAAAGCGAAAAATTAAGAGGTGAAAATTAAAATGAGTCTCAAAGATTATGAATTTTGGTTCGTGGTAGGCAGTCAATATCTTTACGGGCCGGAAGTTCTTGAAACAGTCGCAAAACGCGCTCAAGAAATGACCGACAAACTCAACGCTTCGGGCGTGTTGCCTTGCAAAGTCGTTTACAAAGTTACAGCTAAGACAAACGCCGAAATTACAAACGTTATCCGCGACGCTAACCACGACACTAAATGCGCCGGAATCATCACATGGTGCCACACGTTCAGCCCGTCTAAGATGTGGATAAACGGCCTTGCTAATTTACAAAAGCCTTGGTGTCATTTTGCAACACAATACAATCGCGAAATCCCTAATGACGAGATCGACATGGACTTCATGAATTTAAATCAGGCTGCTCACGGCGACAGAGAACACGGCTTCATCGGTGCAAGACTTCGAGCCGCTCGCAAAGTCATTGCGGGATATTGGCAAGACAAAGACGTTCAGGAAAGACTCGGACGCTGGATGAGAGCCGCTGTCGGAGCAGAATTTTCAAAATCTCTCAAGGTCATGCGTTTCGGCGACAACATGCGCGAAGTTGCTGTTACTGAAGGCGACAAGGTCGAAGTCCAGACTAAACTCGGCTGGCAGGTTAACACTTGGCCGGTCGGTGCGCTCGTTGAAGAAATGAACGCCGTTACAGAAGCCGAAATTGACGCGCTCATGGACGAATATAGAAATCTCTATGACTTCGCAACTGACAACATTGAAGCTATTCGTTATCAGGCTCGTGAAGAAATCGCAATGAAAAAAATGTTTGACCGTGAAGGCTGCAAAGCATTCTCGAACACGTTCCAAGACCTTTACGGCATGAAACAGTTACCCGGCTTAGCGTCGCAACATTTATTAGCCACTGGCTACGGCTACGGAGCTGAAGGCGATTGGAAAGTTGCCGCGATGACCGCGATAATTAAATTCATGACTGAAGGCCAAAAGGGCGGAAGTGCTTTCATGGAAGACTACACTTATCATCTTGTCCCAGGGCAAGAATACAGCCTCGGCGCACACATGCTTGAAGTTTGTCCGTCAGTCGCGGCCTCAAGACCTAGAATCGAAGTTCACCCGTTAGGAATTGGCGGCAAAGAAGACCCTGCGCGGCTTGTCTTTGAAGGCCATGAAGGCCCGGCCGTCGTCGTCAGTCTTGTCGACATGGGCGGACGCTTGAGATTAATTTGTCAAGATATTCAATGCGTCAAGCCGATTATGCCAATGCCGAATCTTCCCGTAGCGCGTGTAATGTGGCAGGCAATGCCGAATTTGAAAACCGGGCTTGAATGTTGGATTCTTGCGGGCGGCGCTCATCACACTGTTCTTTCTTACGACGTTGACGCCGAACAAATGCGCGACTGGGCACGCATAATGGACATCGAATTTGTTCATATTAGCAAGGACACGACGACAGAAAATCTCGAGCACGATTTATTCTTGTCTGATTTAGCTTGGAAGTTGAAATAAGAAATCATGTTAAAAGATTTACGCGACGCAGTTTACGAAGCTAACATGGATCTCCCTAAGCGCGGACTCGTTGTCTACACTTGGGGCAACGTTTCCGGCGTTGACAGAGATAAAGCTCTCGTTGTCATCAAGCCGTCAGGTGTCGAATATGACGAACTCAAGCCCGAAGATTTAGTCATCGTTGACTTTGATAATAAAATCGTCGAAGGCAAAATGAATCCTTCATCGGACACAAAGACTCACGTTGAACTTTATAAATCTTTCCCGACGCTTGGAGGAATTGTTCATACTCACAGCCCACACGCTGTCGGCTGGGCACAGGCAGGCCACGACATTCCATGCTACGGAACGACACACGCAGATTATTTTTACGGTTCTGTACCGTG
>CAJORD010000015.1 GCA_905236605.1 uncultured Synergistales bacterium
AGGCGAATACGTCAACATAAATCTTAAACCGCCGCCGCCGATAAACTGCGAGACGTTCTTAACTCCGGGCAACGAGTTTATATAATCGACAAGTTCCTGCGTTACTTTCTCTTGAGCTTCGAGCGAAGTCCCTTCTTGGCTCCATAACTCTACGTTGTAATAAACTGTTTCAGCGTCCGGGAAGAAAGATGTTTCCATGCCCGAAAAAATTATCATTGACGCAGCGAACATTGCAATAGTTATTAATATTGTTAAAAATCTATGGTGAAGACAGCCTTCAAGAATTGCCTTATAAGCTCTGAATAAGAAACTGTCGTAAGGGTCGCCCTCTTGTTTAGACGGCTTCAAAAATAATTTTCCGAGCGCGGGCGCGGCTATCAGTGCGGCGAACCAGCTTAGAGCCATTGAAATTGCAACGACCTGAAACATGCTGCTTAAAAATTCTCCGGCCTGTGCCTTTGAAAGTCCTATCGGAGCGAATGCCATTATCGCTATGAACGTTCCGCCTAGCATTGCCCATTTAGAGCCTTCGACGGATTCTGAAGCTGCGTCTTCGATTGTCTGACCGCGTTCTGTACCGACTAACATTCCTTCAGCTACGACGATGCCGTTATCGACAAGCGAGCCGAGCGCGATAATCAAAGCCGCAAGCGAAACTATCTGAAGAGTTATTCCCGTTCCGTTCATGATTATGAAAGTCCCTGCGACGGTGATTAAAAGCACAAGTCCGATTATGAATCCAGAACGCAAGCCCATGAAGATTAACAAGACTCCGACAACTATAGCAAGACTTTCAATTAAATTAATTATGAAGTCGTTTGTGGATTTAATGACTTGGTCCGACTGCATGTAAATTTCATTTAATTCAATTCCGACCGGCCTAAAAGCTTCGAGTTCTTTCAATCTCTTTGAAACGGCACGCCCCATATTAACGACGTTGCCGCCTTCGACCGTCGAAATTCCGATAGCAAGCGCAGGACGATTGTTAAATTTTAATTTGAAGCTCTGCGGCTCGTCATAAGCTCGTCTGACTGTAGCAATATCTTTCAAGCGAGTTAAATTTCCTCCTGCTCCGCCGATAACCAAGTTTTCGATGTCTTCAACGGAAAAAATAGCGCTCGTCGGAGAAATTCTGATATATCTATCTCCTAATGTGATATTGCCTGATGAAGTTATTGTGTTCTGTCCTGTGAGAGCTGCTAAGACGGTCAAGGGCGAGAAGCCGATCGCTGACATTCGAGAAGCAGAAAGCTCAATGTAAATTACTTCGGTTTGTTCGCCAAGAATCTTCACGCTTGCGACTTCGTCAACGAGAACTAAATTTTTCTTGAGAAAATCGGCATAATCATAAAGTTCTTTCATTGTGTAGCCGTCGCCAACGAGAGCATAATACTGACCGAAGACGTCGCCGAAGTCGTTATTAATGATTGTCGTTGTTCCTGTCGGCATATAGACTTGAGCGTCATTGACTTTCTGTCTTAATTTGTCCCATATCTGCGGAAGCTCTTTGCTCGTGTATTCGTCCTTAATGTCAACATAAATCGTAGCCATGCCAGGCGTCGAACGTGAACGAATGTGCTTGACTTCGCCCATTGCCTGCACAGCGTCTTCTATGCGGGCTGTAACTTCCTGCTCGACTTCATAGGCACTCGCTCCGGGATAGACGACAGCAATAACGGCAGTTTTGATTGTGAATGACGGGTCTTCGAGTTTGCCAATTTCAAAATAAGCTCCTACTCCGCCAATCAAAGTCAGGAAGCATAGAAATAAAATAATTTTGTAGCGTTTAATGCTTGCTCTTGCGATATCCATAAATTTTCGCCTCCTAAAAATTCACATTAGGATTTATATATCGTCCGTTCTTAACAGAGCCGCCGCGATTGATGGCCTGCTTCGGGCAACGGTGAAGACATGCGAGGCAGCACGCGCAGTTATCTTTTGTCCAGACTGGCTATGATTTTGGATTTTAATTATGTTCATCGGACAAACTTTCTCACAAAGCCCGCAGCCTATGCAGTTTTCATTGACGGAGAAGCCTTTAACTTTCTTTTGCGAAGGAATAAAAAATTTTTTTGTTGCCCACGAAATAATTTTTGAAGGCCGTTTTAATTTTTTCTGAAGGTCTTGTTTTGCCGCGATTAATTTAGAAAATTTTTTTAGCTTTTCGTCGGCTTGAGCGAGCATCTTATTTTTTGCTTCAGGGCTTTTCTGTTTGAACATCAAGACGTAATTGTCCGGCATCTCGATAACGAACGAGGCATTTAATTTTATCCCCTTGCGATTTAATATCTCATTAAAAGTATATTCAGTATAGCCGCTGTTGCTTCCGCACGTGAAGACACCATAAATATAAATTTTTTCGTTGACGTTTTGAATTTCGAGACGTGTTAGGAAATCTTTGACAACGTAAGCTAAATCAAAATCATAAGTCGGAGCGACAATTCCGAGTCTTTCTTCGCCTGCGCAGTCAAGAACACGAACATCATTTTTAATCATGTCATTCATAGATACGACTTTATCGCCGCACTTGGCCGCAATATATTCAGCGCAGTATTTATTGTTGCCTGTCGCAGAGAAATATAAAATCATTTTTTATTCCTCCATGAGTC
>CAJORD010000016.1 GCA_905236605.1 uncultured Synergistales bacterium
AACAACATGACTAATTTTAAAAAGGCCGTGTTGTCTTGGTATGTAGATAATCATGACAAAGTCAAGCCTAATGCTAAAGGAGAGTATATGATAGACGGCAAAGCTTTCAAGGTATACATGGCAGAAAATATTTCTGAGGTTTTAAAATATCTCAACAATGACACATCTATAAGTCTCAAAACTAAGGAGCAAGCTAACGATAATAATGCTGATGAATATGTATTTACAGACGTCAAATTTAAAAAATTGTACATATACTACAATACCGGAAACGATTCTAAATTGCGAGAAAAATTGGCGTCAAGAGCAAGCGGCATAGGCCTATTTGGAACCGATACTAAAACAAACGAAAATAAGCTAATAGCTAATGAAGCCGCTCTTAAATATTACACAAACGAAAAATATGTTTGCTTGCGCGTCCTCACATTAGCGGAATAAAAAGGAGAAGATAATAATGAAATTAAAACGTAAAGGTTTCACGCTCGTTGAATTATTAATTGTCATCGTCGTAATAGGCGTGTTGTCTGCTATGATGATGCTTTCAAGCACCGAAGCAGTAAGTTCCGCTAAGGCTGCGACGATTATCAGCGACATGCGTGTATTAAAAACTGCCGTTTTAAGTTGGTACATGGATAATCTTGATAAAGTTAAGAAAAACAGTAAGGGAGAATATAAAATTAATGATAAGTACATAGGAGATTATTTTTCTAAAGAGGGTCAGGCTGATTTACAAAAATATCTCGGCAATAGTGCTTATATCAAAATTGAAGAGAGCAATGGTAATACTGACAATATACGCGGCTGCTATTTCCTTGCGTCCGAGACAAGAGGCGAAGTTTCCCAGGCCGTCAGCGAGGGGACTGCTCAAGCTGAAAAACTCACAGGCTGTTCATGGTACGTTGGCTATCACTTTAGAAAAGGTGAAGACAAGCTCAAAGAGAAACTTCAGGCACGCGCAAGTTCATTAAATCTTACAGGTGGAAATGGTTCAAAGAAAGACGTCTTAGACCCATACAAAGCTCCCGGCGAGTTTATTTATATGCTAATTCAAGATTTATACTAAAAATATTTCATGATAAACTTCCTAAATTAAAACTCCCGACTAAAAACAAGCCGGGAGTTTTTTTATGCTAAAATTTTTTTGAAAATTACAGGAGTGTTAATAATCATGCCGCACCTGATCGCAATCAAAAATTCTGAATCTCAACGCCGACAACTCGCCGAAAAATTAAAAGAACTCAACAAAAATGGCTGGCCTTTAAGCGGTCGTTATGAAGCTCAAAAATTTGAAACATGGTCAAAACTTTTTGAAACAGCTGTAACGCCCGGGCTATTCGTTCAACGTGAAGCGATCGTGATTGAAAACGCCGAAGAGCTAGGCGAATTTCCTGAATCACTCGCAAGTTTTGTCGAAGATGATAAAGCTGACTGCGTTTTAATTTTAGTTTTTTATGATTCAAAAGCCGATTCAAAAATTCTTAAAGCAATAAAAAATTCCATCGAAATTATTAAGCCCGAACCCCAAATATCTCTGTGGGAGCGTCCTAAATGGCTCGTCGCGCTTGCAAAAGAACAAAAATTCAAACTCGATTATGACGCAGCGCAGCTCTTGGCCGACAGCGTAGACTCTCAAGAAGAATTGCGCGCCGAAATTAATAAACTCGCTCTTTATTCAGAAGGCCGCGAAATAAAAATCGAAGATATTCGCAACGTATCATTTGACGAAGGCGGCGGTGCACTTTTAATTTTTCTTGACGGAGTTTGCGCAGGAAATTTTTCGGACGTCGCGCGCGCTTTGAAGTATCTAAGGAGCGAAGATTCAATCTTGCCCACTCTTACGGCCATCGTGAACAGACTGCGCCCGGCGTTAATGCTCTCGTGCTTCAGTAATAAATTTTCTGATGACGTCTTGAAAGCTATAGGGACAAAGGAGTATGCTGCAAAGAAAGCTCGGCTCGCGTTAAAAAATTTCGGTGCCGACAAAATAAAAATTTTCATGACTAAGGCCGCGCGGCTATCTTATCTTGAGAAAACCGGAATGGCAGAACATTGGCAAGGTTTTGAGCTTATAATCTGGGAATTAATCACAAAAGTTTAGTATAATATACGTAAAATTTTTTTCACAGGGAGGTGGAAATCATGCAGGTTACATCAATGCTGTCGGCAGGGTATTTGGAACCTGTCCAAAACATAGCCCGCATTAAAAAACTTAACGAAGCCGAAGAGCTTGACGAGTCTAAACAACAAAAAGAACAAGAAATTTTAGCCGAAGAACAAAGTTTGAAAGCCAAGCTCGGCAATGATGCACAAGTTCACACGGTTTATCATTATTCTGTAGGCTCCGACGGAAAACGCTACATTGTCGGCGCGTCCGTTACTATGAAGGGCAGCGAAGAAGATTTGAATCGTGTCAGTGGCGGAATCACTCAAGAAGATTTGCAGAGCAAAAAGCAGGAAGCTGACGCTCTCAACGAAAACAAGACCGCCGATAATACGCAGAACATCATCAAGGCCGAGGCCGAACGCCGCGAAGCCGCCAAGGAAGAAGACAAAGCTGACGAAGAGAAAGACGAACAGAAGAAAGAGCTTGAACAAATTCAGCGCGAAGTCATTTCTCACGAAGCAGCTCACCAAGCAGCAGCCGGCGAATTAGGCGGAGGAGTTAGTTATAGTTACGCTGAAGGCCCGGACGGCAAGAGCTATATCGTAGGTGGCGAAGTCCCAATTAAACTCAAAGAAGGCCGAACGCCCGAAGAAACTCTTCGCAACATGCAGCAAGTTCAAAGAGCCGCCAACGCCCCCGCAGACCCTTCGGGACAAGATCGCCAAGTCGCAGCCAAAGCCGCAGCTATCGCTTCTAAAGCTCGTCAGGAAATCGCTCGCGAGAATGCCGAAGAATTTAAGACCGAAGTAGCTCACGGGACACCAATTATCGAGCCAGTGAGCCGCGAAGACGAACAGTATGACGCAAACAAAGATGGCGTACAGTCGGTTATAGCCGCCGTCAGAGAAATGGAAATTCAAAGCTTAATGCCTGCCGCGTAACTCAGAATGAAAATTTTATTTTTATATGGATAAATTCCCCCGGCCACTCGCGCAAAACCGGAGGAATTTTTTTTATAAATTTTTAATTTAGAAATGGAGATTCGATTTTCAAAATGAATATTTTTGAACGTATGCTTAACACGCAAGCCCTAATGTTCGTTTACGTAATGACCGGAATAATAATGGCTAAGGCAAAACTTCTAAATCACGAAGGCCGAATAAGTTTTATAAATTTGCTTCTTGATATTACACTTCCATGTATGATTCTAAATTCTTTCAACGTTGACGCAGATATAAATCAACTTATCGCGGCTGGCGAAATCATGATAATTTCTTTCGTGTGTTTTATTATCGCGTGGCTAAGCGGGAAAATTTTTTGGCGCAAAGCTCCTCATAATCGCAGGGCCGTCCTTGAGTTCGCTACTATGTTCTCGAACGCGGGCAACGCCGGTATGCCTATCGTGGCTTCAGTTTTTGGAACGGAAGGAGTTTTTTACACGTCGTTTTATTTATTGCCCGTGCGAGTTTTAATTTGGACGGCGGGACTGTCGCTCTTTGTTGACGGTGGAAATCTCAAAGAAAAATTAAAAATTTTGCTCAAAACTCCGAGCCTTGACGTTGTATTTATTGGAATCGTTTTAATGTTTCTACCGTTCAAATTGCCGTCCGTGCTTTCAAACGCTATCAAGAACATGGGCGACATGACTGGGCCTTTGTCGATGATAATAATCGGAGCGGCCTTAGGCGAGGCTAATTTCCGAGAAGCCCTTGACGTTGACGCCTTCAAATTGACACTCGTTAGGCTCGTAGTGCAGCCGCTAATTTATCTTGTGATATTGCGTGCTGCGGGCGTGAAAGATATTTTGTGGCAAGTCGTTGTAATTTTAACCGCAATGCCCGCCGCAGCGAACACCGAAATCATAGCGGAGAAGTACGGAAAAGATTATCAATTTGCGGCGCGTTGTGTCGCAGTATCGACGATAGTTTCACTTTTTAGCGTGCCGTTGCTGACGTTGCTATTTTAATTTGAAAGTCAACTTCTGGACAAATTGTCCAGAAGTGAGATTTTATGAATTGGCGACAGAACTTTCAAGTTGAAGCGGCTCAATCGTTTTTTCTGTGAGCGCAGGGCGTTCGCGTTCCGTGAAGACGATTTCGGCTTCCATTCCTGTTGACGCTACGACGGACGTCAAAATTTTTCTTACGTTCTCGTCTGAATGAGCGAGGATTCCCTTTTCGACAGAATGAATTTTTACTTTCTCTAAATCCGCATCGACTTCGCGATTTTGGTCTTCGAGTTTCACGCTTGTGAAAATTCCTGCGCTCTGGTCATAAACTTCAAAACTATGAACATCTGCGTAAACGTCAAGAATTTCACTTCGCGGCAAAGTAATTCGGACTCTATTGACGCCGTAACGTTCAGAAACTTGCGCTTTTGAAAGGTCGCAGCCACAAACGATAGTGCCGTTATATTTCAGCATAAATTTTTTTGTAGTTCCCGGAAAGTTCATATTTATGAACGGAATTTTTTTCCCGTCGGCAAAGGTTACGATTGATTGAAAACTTTCGCGAATTGTTGCAAGCTCGCTAACGTTTTCAATGCCGGATAAAATTGTAGTTCTTATTGAGCGATTTGGATTTATTGATGGCTTGCTGGTGCGCGTGAATAAAATCACGTTTATCGTAATTGAAATTACAAGTGCGAGGGTAATAGCTAGAGCGGCTCCCAAAATATTTTCCTCCAGTTAAAAATTTTCAATATTATAATATACGCTGTTCTCCATTTTTTCCCCTTAAAATAAATATAAAATTCAAAAATCTTTTAACGGGAGTGAGTTTTTCAAAATGGAAATTTTCAGGACTGCTATTCGTTCGCTGCTTAGCAATCGCACGCGCTCTATTTTAACTATGCTTGGAATTATAATCGGCGTCGGCGCAGTCATTACCATGGTAGCTATAGGCAACGGAGCTTCTAGTCAAATGCAGGGCTTAATGGAAGGCTTCGGCTCGAACTTGATTATCGTAATGCCGGCACCACCAAACACAACAGGAGCACGAAGCGCGGCAGGCAGCGGAGCGAATTTGACTTTAAACGATTCCGAAGCAATCGCCGAAGAATGTTTTTCAGTTTTGCGAACGGCTCCCGAAGCAAACGGTTCGGCACAAGTCGTTTACGGCAACAACAACTGGAACACAAGCATAACCGGCTGCACGCTAGATATTCTTCCCGTGAGAACATGGGAAATCGGCTCGGGAGTTTTTTTCACTGATTCAGAAGTCCGAAGCGGCGCTAAAGTCTGCGTAATCGGTCAGACAGTCGCAAAAGAATTATTCGGTTACACCGACCCCATCGACAGCACAATACGAATAAAAAATATCCCGTGTCGCGTTTGCGGTGTTATGAAGGCCAAGGGCGCGAACTCGTTCGGAGTTGACCAAGACGATTTTATTTTAGTCCCGATAACGACGGCTCAACGAAGATTATTTAGATTTGGCGCACGCGTTGACACAGTCAGACGAATAAACGTTCAGGCAAAATCACGCGAGCTTCTCGACTCGGCTAAAGACGAGGTTACAGCTATCCTTCGTCAACGTCATAAACTCTCTGACGGAGTTGAAAATGATTTTGACATTCGCGACTTGACACAGACTTTAGAGAACGCTGCTAGCATGGCTAACGTAATGAGCTTGCTGCTCGGTGCTATAGCTTCTATTTCGTTAATCGTTGGAGGCATTGGCATAATGAACATCATGCTTGTGTCAGTCAGTGAACGAACTCGCGAGATCGGGATCAGAATGGCAATCGGTGCGCGTCCTTCAAATGTCCGAATGCAATTTTTGACTGAAGCTGTCGTGTTATCGTTGCTTGGCGGAATAATTGGAATTTTGACCGGCACAGGGCTAGCGAAAGTTGCAGAGTCGTTCGTATCGTTTAACACTATCGTTTCTATGAACTCTGTTTTAATCGCTGTAGGATTTTCGGCGGCTGTTGGAGTCTTCTTTGGATTTTGGCCAGCGTGGAAAGCCTCGAATCTCGATCCGATTGTTGCGCTTCGTGCTGAATAAAAATCAGGAATTAGGAATGAGGAATTAGGAATGAAAAAAATCGTACTCGCGTCGAAGAACTCAGATAAAGTCAAAGAAATGCGTCTTGCCCTGCAAGTGTTGCCCGTCGAAATTTTGTCGCTCTCCGATTTCCCCGAACTGCCCGACGCCGTGGAAGACGGCGCGACCTTTGAAGACAACGCGCTTATCAAGGCAAGATTCTTCGCCGCACGCACGGGGCTTGCTTGTCTCGCCGACGATTCGGGTCTTGAAGTCGACGTGCTCGGCGGATTGCCCGGCGTTCATTCCGCACGCTTCGCAGGCTGGCACGCCAACGACGCCACCAATAATCAAAAGCTCCTTGACGAACTCGGCAAAATCGGCGCAACCGAATCAAACGCGGCTTATCGTTGCGCGCTCGCCTTCGTCGACACCGACGGCACCGAAATTGTCACGCAGGGCAAAATCGCCGGCACAATCAAAACTGCCGCGCAGGGCACGGGCGGCTTCGGCTACGACCCCTATTTTTATATCGACGCCGATAAGACAATGGCGCAAATTTCGCCCGCCGACAAAAATCAAATCAGCCATCGCGGCGCGGCACTCAAGGAGATGATTTTGATATTGCGACAACGAATTTATTGAGATGTACCGAAGACGAAAGGAGGAGAGTCGCGCGAAATTGAGCGCGGCACCTGCCGTGAAGATTGGACTTATAAGCGACACTCACGGAAATTGGTCGTCGATTGATCAAGCAGTAAGTATCGCGCAG
>CAJORD010000017.1 GCA_905236605.1 uncultured Synergistales bacterium
ACATAAAAAGCGCAACGAAAAAATGACTTTGTGGCGCAGATATTACGATGACCCTTCGATGTATCCAAAGTATGATAATTACGACGCAATCGAAGTCAGCAAAACTTCAGACATTCCCTGCGATTATGACGGAGCAATGGGAGTGCCGATTACGTTTCTTGACAAGTACAACCCGGAGCAGTTTGAGATTATTAAATTTCGCAAAGGCGACGATGAGAAAGATTTGACATACACAATCGACGATAAAAAAATAACGCCATACTTTAGAATTTTAATCAGGAGGAAGAAGTGAAAAATAAAAATATCACACTTATAGCGGGCGAGGGCGTTTTGCCCGTCGAGATTGCAAAAAAATTAAAAAATCTTCAGCCGTCAACTTTGATTCTTGCGCTGCGTGATGACCCGGAAGTCCTTAGGCCATACGCAGGAAAATTAATTCAATTACGAACGCCGAATTTCACGCGCGGACTAAAAGAAATTAAAGCTCATGGCTCAAACGAATTAATCATGGCCGGACGGATTCCCAAAAAAATTATTTATCGAGTTCCGTTTGTGTTTGATAGATTGGCACTAAAAATTTTGAAAACGTCTTTGCGCGATGATCATTCACTTTTAGGAGCCGTCGTGAAAGTTTTTGAAGACGAAAATATAAAAGTGATTCCGTATTGGCAAATTTTGCCGGAATTTATAGCGCCCGCCGGTCTGCTTTCGAAACGCGAAAGCACTGAACGCGAATTAAAAGACGTCGAGTACGCTAAAAAAATTTTGCGCGTTACGCTGCCGCTGTCGTTCGGACAGTCTATCTGCGTCGCTGATGAAGCTGTCGTCGCTCTCGAAGCCATGGAAGGCACTGACCAAATGATTAAGCGCGCTGGGGAATTAATCAAGCGCGGTGTTCTCGTCAAAATGATGCGTGAAGATCAGGATATGCGATACGACTTGCCGACCGTCGGAACTCGAACTCTTGAAAACATGCACGAAGCCGGGCTTACGTGTTTAGCGATTGAGGCCGGGAAAACGCTAATAATGGAGCCGGAAAAATTTTTCAAGCTCGCTGACAAATTTAATATAGCAATTAAGGGAATTTAATATGCAAAAGAAATTTGAAATTAATCCTAACGAATTTGAAAATAAAAATTTTCCCGAAATTTTAAAATTCATACAAGACTCTCTAGCCGAACTCAAAATCGAAACAAGAAAAATCGTTTTCACTGAATTAATGAGCGAAGAGTCGCTGATGCGTATGATTCAACATGCGGACTTTTCAAAGAAAAATTTCATACTTGTGAATGTCAAAAAATTTTTAGGCGATGTCAGCGTAGATATACAAGTTCCGGGCAATGAGTTTGATTTTATTGTTGATGAAGACTTCTCGCTTGATTACGAAGACTACGCAAACACAGCCGAGGCGATGCGGAATATTTTGCTTCGTTCGTTCTCCGCAAACTCGAATTTGAGATATAAACACAGAGGCAGTTTCAACACCGTAAGAATAAACGTTCTTCGCTCACAAGCTTCGAGCATCTACAGAGTTTTAACGGCCTTAACTCTTGCGATCGTAACGGGGCTCTTGATGAGAAATTTTCTGAATGAAGATTTAATTGCCACGATCAATGAAGATTTCTTTATCTTAGTTCGGACTTTATTTTTGAACGGACTCAAGATGTGTGCTGTGCCTGTTGTATTTCTTTCTATTGTGTCATGCTTCTCGCAATCGGGAAATTTATCAGGTATGAAACGAGTCGGAATAAAACTCGTAAGCTATTCGTTATTTCATTTAATAATTGCTACAGCTGTAGGGATTGGGATCGTTTATTTTTTCGGCATAGGCAAGGGCGCAAATTTAATCGCGGCTTCAGCAACTGACACAGCGTCACAAACTGTTTCAATTTCATTCAAAGACACAGCGCTCGGCTTCATGCCTGACAATTTCATAAAGCCATTTTACGAAGGCAACATGATTCAGTTGATGGTGCTTGCGATATTAACGGGTGTTGCGATAAACATCAGCGGAGTGAAAATAATCGCTTCCGTTACTGACGAACTCAACAGAATTTTCATGAAAATCACAGAGATAATCCTGCGCTTCATGCCGCTACTTATATATTGTTCTATGACCTCGATTTTCTTGACCACCGGGACAAAAACTTTAATGCTTCTGCTTGAAGTTTTATTCGGAATAATTCTCGCGAATATTTTAATTTATGTAGCTTATTGCCTGATGATTTTATTTATTGCGCGCCTGAATCCTGTTCACATGTTTAAGAAGGCTGCGTCGGCAATGATAACCGCGTTCACAACAACCTCAAGCATTTCTACAATCCCGGAGTCAATGAAAGCCTCGAACAATATGGGAATTTCTTCAAGCGTATATTCATTAACAATTCCTTTAGGGACTATTTTGTGCAAAAATTCTTTCTGCATGTATCTGGCTTTGAATACGCTCGCCATTGCCAACATGTACGGCGTTGAAGTGAACGCGGCAAAATTGTTTTCGATAGCTTTCTCCACCGTCGTGTTTGCTGTCGCTATGCCGCCTCTGCCGGGCATGGGAATTATAGCTCTTTCGTTGTTTCTTTCGTCTGTCGATTGCCCTCTTGATGGCATTGCTATTTCGTTGGGAATTGATCCTATTGCAGACATGCTAGACACTATTTTAGTCGTCATGGCAGTAATCACATCGACGCTAATCATAGCTAAGACTGAAAAACAGTTGGACATTAAAAAATATCAGGAGAGTTAATCAATCATCATGAAAAAAATTTTTGTCTCATGCGGCGAAGTCAGCGGCGATATTTACGCAGGCGATTTTATTCGCGAAGTTTTAAAAATAAATCCTGAAATCAAAATTTCGGGAATGCTTGGCCCAAACGGTGAACGCGCCGGCGGAGTCGCTAAATGGAGTTACGAAGAATTAAAACTCATGGGGATTCTTGAAATTATTCCGGCGTTGCCAAAAATTTTTAAGTTAAGACGCGACATCACTAACGAGATTATAAAATCGAATCCTGACGCTGTAGTTTTGATTGACAGTCCGGATTTTCATTTAATGCTTGCAAAGTCGCTAAGAAAAAATAATTACGCCGGGAAAATAATTTGCTTAATCACTCCGACTGTGTGGGCATGGCGTGCCGGACGTGTCGAAAATCTAAAACGCGATTTTGATTTATGCTTGCCGTTATTTTATTTTGAACATAAATTTTTAAAAGAGCGCGGAGTAAATTCAAAATGGCGAGCGCACCCGCTAGTTCATGATTTAGAGAACGTGAAAATCTCTGAAGAATTTTTAAAACGATTCGGCGATTCAAAAATTATTGCTTTAATGCCGGGTTCAAGACGTTATGATATTGATTTTCATCTTGAAATTTTGATTGCAGCTGCGAAATTATTAAAAGAAAAAAAATTTTTGCCTATATTTTCGATTGCGCCGGGTTTGAGCGAAAATTTAGCTGACGAATTAAGAAATCGCGTTCAAGAAGCCGGCTTTGAATTTTGGGAAGGCGAAGGCCGTGAGTTAATGTTAGCGTCGCAAGCCGTTGCAGGCGTTTCAGGGACTGTCGCTGTCGAAGCCATGCTCTTAAATCGTTTCATGGTCGTGATTTACAACATGAAAAAATTAAATTACATGATTTTAAAACGTCTTGTGCGTGTAAAAAAAATTTCTATGCCGAATTTATTGACCGGCCGCGAAGTTTACCCGGAACTTCTTTGCGAGAACGCTACGGGCGAAAGAATTTTTGACGAAATCGAAAATTATCTTAAAAATCCTGAACGCAAAAATTTAATTGATTCAACTTTGACCGAAGGACGAAGATTAATGGGCGATTGCAACGCCGCAGAGTTTTGGGCCCTTTGCGTCGTGAGTTTGCTATAATTTGCAAAAAATTTTATTTTTGAATTCAGGAGGCTTAATAAAAAAATGCCAAGCGGGATTTATACTTGCCTTTCCAAAATTGCAGACTTAATAACAGCGAACAAAGATTTTTTAACAGAACTTGACCGCGAAATCGGCGACAGCGATCACGGAATAAACATGGCGCGCGGATTTTCGGCAGTCATGGAGAAATTATCGCCCGACGATGCCGACATCGGAGCAGCTTTGAAAAAAACAGGAATGACTCTTTTATCTAAAGTTGGCGGAGCGTCAGGGCCTCTCTATGGCACAGCTTACATGGAAGCAGGCAAAGTTACGGCAGGAAAAACAGAACTCACGAGCGAAGATTTTAATTTGATTTTCGAGGCAGCTATCGCAGGGATTCAGAAACGCGGCCACGCCGTTAAAGGCGAAAAAACAATGCTTGACGCAATTATCCCGGCTAGCGAAGCTTACGCTAAAAAAATTTCTGAAGGTGCCGGAATCGTTGAAGCTCTTGAAGCAGCCGTTATGTCCGCTCGTGAAGGCGTCGAGTACACAAAAACTATAATCGCAACGAAGGGCCGCGCCAGTTATCTCGGCGAACGCAGCATAGGTCATCAAGACCCCGGCGCAACGTCAGCAACACTGACGCTTGAAGCAATTCTTGATTATTTCAAAACGAAAGGCTAAAAAATCATGGTCGGTATCGTAATCGTTTCTCATAGTTGGAAAATTGCCGAGGGAGTTTGTGATTTAGCGCGCGAAATGGCGCAGGAACATGAAAAAATTATTCCCGCCGGTGGCCTTGATGATGGCTCAATCGGAACTGACGCGCAAAGAATTGCCGACGCTATCGTCGAAGCCGAAGCCGGTGAAGGCGTCGTGATAATTGCTGACATCGGAAGCAGCATAATGAGCGCAGAAGCCGCTATAGAATTGCTCGAAGACGAAGGCCGCGAAGTCAACGCAGTTATCGCTGACGCTCCAATCGTAGAAGGCGCAGTGTGTGCAGCAGTCGAAGCAGTAGGCGGCGGGAACATGGATTCAGTTTTGACAGCAGCAGAAGAAGCAAAGGAGACATCGAAGTTATGAACGCAATTTTTAAGCGCGTCAGCGTCCGTCAGTTTGAAGATAAAGAAGTCCCGAACGGTTTAATCGTGAAAATTTTGCGTGCTGCTATGGTCGCGCCTAGTGCAGTTAATCAACAGCCGTGGGAATTTTTTGTTACGACTGACAAAGAAATAATTTCAAAACTCGCTCGCGTTACGCCTTATACCACGCCCGCGAAAAATGCGCCTGTCGTTATCGTGCCGTGTTATCGAACGAATGATTTACTAGCGCCTGCAATGGCTCAAATCGACATGGCAATCGCAACTGAAAATATTTTGCTTGAAGTCGAAGAACTCGGACTCGGTGCCGTAATGCTTGGAATCGCGCCGATTGAAGACAGAATGAAAGCTGTCGAAGAAATTTTGAACTTGCCCGAAAATTTTAGAGCGTTTACGATAATTCCCGTCGGTTATCCAAAGAGTAAACACGCTCAAGAAGATCGTTATGAGCCTTCAAAAGTCCATTTTATATAAATATGCTGAGTTATTGGCAGCTTGCACTCGTGCGCGGCTAGTCGGGACTCGCGGCGCGGAAGAAATTTTTAACTTACAAGTTTTAGATTGTGAAGCGTCGCTGGAGTTTTTGCCGCCTTCAGGGAAAATTATTGACGTTGGAAGCGGAGGCGGCTTGCCCGGCGTCGTGTGGGCTGTTCATAGGCCGGACTTGAAAATTTTTTTACTCGACAGCATCAATAAAAAGTGCGAAGCCGTGCGCGAGATTGTTCAAGAACTTGAAATTAAAAATATTGAAGTCGTGTGTTCGCGCTGCGAAGATTTTGCAAAATTACATCGTGAAGAATTTGATTTAGCGGGAGCGCGTGCAGTTGCGTCGGCAAAAATCACGGTGGAGCTTTTATCACCGCTTGTGAAAGTGGGCGGAAAAATTTTGACGTTCAAAGGCAAGAAAGTTCACGAAGAAATTTCAGAAGTTAATAATAAGTGGCGAAAATTAGGACTTTCAAAGCCGTCATTAAAATTTTACGGAGGTGAAGAGTCTTCAAAATGTATCGTAACATGGGAAAAAATCTGCGCGACTTCATGAAATTTGGAAAAGTTTTATCCGCGGGACTTGTCGTTGCAGGCTATGCGTTTCTTAGCGTCTGGTGCGCAAACTGGTTATATAAAAATAAATGGCCGTCTTTAATTTCGTTGCTCGCTATCCCGTTTATAACTGGCTTCGGAATGTGGCAAGCGTGGAAGTTAATTAGGAGTTAGGAATTAAAATTTTTAGACGTTGAAACGAATTTCGATCATATCGCCGTCTTTGACGATATAATCTTTGCCTTCAAGCCTCAAAACTCCCTTATCGCGGCATTGTGCAATTGAAGCGTTATTCGCGATAAAGTCATCGTAGGCAACAACTTGCGCTCTTATAAATCCTCGTGCCAAATCCGAATGAATCGTTCCGGCCGCGTCAACTGCATTAGAACCGGCTCGCAATGTCCACGCCCGAACTTCATCGGTGCCGCTCGTAAAGAATGAAATTAAACCAAGCAATTTATAAGCCTCGTGAATTAATCTTTCTCGGCCCGGCTCCGTAATTGACAAGTCTTTCATGAACTCGGCACGGTCTTCGGGGTCAAGCTGTTCAAGCTCCATTTCCGTAGCACCATAGACTTTCACAGAACTAAGATTTTTTTGCGTCATTTCGGCTTCGAGGGCTTTCAATTCCGGAATGTCGCCGGTCTGTGAATCATCAAGATTCAAGACTATAAGCTCCGGTTTCAAAGTCAAAAACGCAAAGCCCGATAAAATTCTTTTTTGCTCGTCCGTAAGATTTAATTCTCGCAAAGGACGTTCATTTAATAATTGCGCTTCAAGCTCTTTGATTAACTCTAATTCTGCGCTTTCTTGCGGCGTTAATTTCTTTTTTGCGTGCTTTTCTTCGAGTTTCGCAAGTCTGTTTGTGATTACGCCTAAGTCGCGATAAATTAACTCGGCTTCAACAATTCGCCAATCCCGCAACGGGTCTATAGAATTTTCAGGGTGAGGCACGGCCGAATTTTTGAAAACTCTGATGACGTGCAGCAGCGCTTCAGATTCAGACACGAACGACAAAAACGAATTTCCGAGCCCTGCGCCTTTGCCTGCGTCGCGAGAAAGTCCGGCTAAGTCAACAAATTCAACATCAGCGGGCTTTTCGCTCTTCGGCTTAAAAATTTCTACGAGTTTATCAAATCTTGCGTCCGGCACGCTCACAAGTGCGCGATTAGGTTCAGTTTTGCCGCCTGCGTAAGGCTTCACTTCGGCTCCGGCACGCGTGATTACATTAAAAATCGTTGACTTTCCTGACAATGGCAAGCCCACTATTCCACATTTAAGCATTATAATTTTTTCTCCTGTTTTAATTTTCGCGAATTTCTACGGGCATGTTTCGATATGCGTAGCTCTTGAGTTCTTTAATATCTTCGTTGCTAAGCCTGATGCAGCCTTCGGTGGCGTTCGTGCCGCGCGAATCGGGGTCGTGAGTTCCATGAATGCCAATTCCGCGCCAGCCTTTTGCGTCAAGTCTCAAAAACCACGGGCCATAAGCTCCCGC
>CAJORD010000018.1 GCA_905236605.1 uncultured Synergistales bacterium
AAGATACCGCCAACTTTGCCGATACCTCCGCTCATTGATACTCCTCCGACAACACACGCCGCTATTGCGTCAGTCTCGTAGCCTAATCCGTAGTTGTTCGTCGCTCCTGCTGTACGAGCCGCTTCGAGAACGCCCGCGATACCGTACAAGCATGACGCAAGAATGAAAATTCCCATGATGTTTCTGAAGACGTTGATACCCGCAACGACCGCCGCTTCACGGTTGCCGCCGATTGCATAAACGTTCTTGCCGAAGACTGTCTTGTTAAGCACGAACCAAATTATTATGCAGATTACTACGGCGATCGGAATCAAAATTGAAATTCCGGGGAAGCCTTTATAAATTCCTGCGAAGAGTCTCATCTGGCCAAGCTGTGCGAAGTCTGGGCGAATTCCTCCGATAGGCTGCGAGTTGTTGGGCGGCATGTCGAAGTAAAGCGAGCAAGCTCCGTAAATAATAACTTGCGTTGCCAATGTCGCTATGAAGGGGTGCATGTCGTACTTTGCAACTAAGAAGCCGTTCAACGCTCCAAAAATCATGCACGCAACGATAGCGATAATTATCGGCATCCAAACTTGAACTTGCGGAAGGTCAGGGAAGAATCTGTTTGCATAAGTCGCTGTCTGAAGCATTGAAGCCGAAACGACCGACGCGAGTCCGACCATACGACCGGCTGAAAGGTCCGTGCCTGCGATTAAAAGCGTGAAGCAAATTCCAAGAGCCATTATTAATTTTGTTGATGACTGCGTGAGAATGTCAAGTGCGACTCGAATCTGCATGAAGCGCGGCTGTAAGATACAAATTACAACGACAAGCACGAGCATTGCTAATAAAATCGCGTTGTTCGTGAGGAATTCTCCGAAGGTCTTGCTCCCGAGGTCTAACTCGTTCTCGCTCTTGGCCTTAGACATGAAGCCTTTAAGAGCAAAGCCGAGCCCGATGATAATTAAAAATATCGGGAGGTCATAAATTTTTCTGTTGAGCCCGAGCGGAGCTTCTGCGAAGTAAAGAATTATTCCCAACGCAAGGACAATAAGTCCTCCGACAGTGAACAGCTTTTTTGTTTTTGAAACATTTTCTGCCATGATTAAAATTTTTCTCCTTTCATAAAATTACGCGGCATTATGCGTAGCAAACTGCGTTGCAAGTGCCATGACTTTTTCTTGCGAGTATTCGCCTTTGTTCAAGAATCCTGTTACGCGTCCTTCGCACATTACCATAATGCGATCTGACATTCCCATTAACTCCGGCATTTCTGACGAAATCATGATAATCGAACGACCGAGCGCAATTTGCTCAAGCATGATGTTATAAATTTCATACTTTGCTCCAACGTCGATGCCTCGCGTAGGTTCGTCAAGAATCAAAATATCCGAATTTGTGAGAAGCCAACGCGCGATTAAAACTTTCTGTTGATTTCCGCCGGAAAGATTCTGAATCAAAGTTTCAAGGCTTGGTGTCTTGACGTTTAATTTTTTGCATTCTTCGGCAGCTTCGACGCGCATTTTTCTTTCGTTCAAGATTCCTAAATTAGCATAATGTTTTTGATTCGCTATGACGGTATTTTCAAGAATTGGAAGGATTCCGAAAATTCCTGTGGCGCGTCGTTCTTCGGTTAGAAGCGCAAGACCTTTCGATTTTGCAAAGCCGGGATTCTTGTTCGTGTACTTTGCCCCGTTGAGATAAATCTCTCCTGACGCTATGCCGCGAAGACCAAAGAGAGCTTCAACAAATTCCGTCCTCTGCGCTCCGACAAGTCCGCCGATGCCCAAAATCTCTTGCTTATGAAGTTCAAAGCTGACATCTTGGAAAGATTTTTTAAGCGGCGAGCAGACGTGTTCGACTTTCAAGACTACTTCGTCGCTAGGCTTGCCTTCACGCGGCGGGAATTGATTAGTCATTTCGCGCCCGACCATTTGCTTAATGATGAAGTCGATCGTGAGCTTCTCGCCCGTTGCTTTGTCAGTTACGGGCCAAGTGCCAACGTATTGACCGTCGCGCATGATTGTAACTTCGTCGGAAATTTCAAGAATTTCTTTCATCTTGTGCGAAATATAAATGAAAGCAACTCCCTGAGCACGCAAGCGATTAATAATTTTGAAAAGGTGTTCGACTTCGCGGTCAGATAATGATGAAGTTGGCTCGTCAAGAATAATAATCTTCGCTTTCATATC
>CAJORD010000019.1 GCA_905236605.1 uncultured Synergistales bacterium
GACAGGGTGAAGACGCTGTTATTATTCCTGTTCAGGAACTTAGCGGCCCCGATGCAGTCAGCGCAGACGAGTTAATCGCGACTAAAGAACGTCTCTATGAGAGCTACGAAGGCAACATTGATGACGAAGATATGGAGGCTAAATAATTATGGCAGAGATTACAGCCGCAAAAGTTAAAGAATTACGCGAGCGCACAGGCTCCGGCATGATGGATTGCAAAAAAGCACTTGCCGAATCCAACGGCGACATGGAAAAAGCTATTGACTATCTTCGCGAAAAAGGTTTAGCCAAGGTCGCAAAGAAAGCCGAACGCACAGCCAGTGACGGAAGAGTCTTTTATAAAGTCAGCGACGACGGTAAACGCGGAGTCATGATTGAGCTTAACAGTGAAACCGACTTCGTAGCAAAGACCGACGAATTTAACGACTTAGGTAAGAAACTCACAGCGCACTTATTCGAGAAGTCCTACAACGACGTAGCCGCTTTACTCGAAGGCGTTCACGAGGGCGAGAAGCTTGGCGACTTGGTTACGGCTATCATCGCTAAACTTGGCGAGAACATCGTCTTAAAGAGGTTCGCAAGATTCGATTCAGACAACGGCAAAGCTTTTTGCTACATTCACAGCAATTATAAAGTCGGAGCACTCGTCGAACTCGTTGCAGACAAGGCCGCAGCTCTTGACGCTCCTGAATTTGCCGAACTCGGTCATGAACTTTGTATGCAGATCGCCGCGGCGAATCCGTTATATCTCGTTCCTGAAGACGCTCCCGAAGATGTCCTTGAACGCGAAAAAGCCGTATATCGTCAGCAGCTTCTCGACGAAGGCAAACCCGCGGACAAAATTGAGAAAATTCTCCCGGGCAAAGTCAGAAAATATTTTGAGAACACGTGCCTTCTTGAGCAAGAGTACATTCGCGACTCTGACAAGAAAATCAAAGATTTAATCGCCGAAGTTGGCAAAAAACTTGGCGCGAAGGTCAGCGTCAAACGCTTCGAGAGATTCGGAATCGGAGAGTAAAAGAATTAGGAGTGAGAAGTTAGGAGTGAGGAGTGTTTTTTAATTTCTCGTTCTTAATTTCTAACTCCTCATTAATAAAAATGCCTAAATTCAAAAAAATTTTATTAAAATTGTCAGGCGAAGTTCTAGCAGGGGGACAAAATCACGGACTAAACTTTGAAACCGTTCGCAACTTCGCTAAAAACCTCGCCGATATTCAAAAAGCCGGGATTCAATTATCAATGGTCATTGGCGGCGGGAACATGTTGCGGGGCCGGGACGCTCTTGAATATGGTCTTGACCGCGTCAGCGTTGACGCTATCGGAATGCTTGGCACCGTCATGAACGCTCTAGCCGTCAAAGCTGCGCTTGAAAATTTCAAAGTCCCCGCGCAAGTTCTTTCAGCCGTCGGAATGCCTCCGATCGCAGATTTATATAATCGTGAACGCGCAAAAAATTTATTAGAATCTGGAAATGTCGTTTTATTCGCGGCAGGCACAGGGCACCCGTTCTTCTCAACTGACACGGCGGCGGCCTTGAGAGCGGCGGAGCTTGGCTTAGATTGCGTGATTAAGGCGACGAAAGTAAACGGAATTTATGATAAAGACCCCGTGAAGTTTCCCGACGCGAAATTTATTCCCGCGCTCACTTACGACGAAGCAATTAAATTAAATATTGAAGTTTTAGACACCGCAGCTTTTGCAATTTGTCGCGAAAACAAAATCCCGATCCGTGTCATGAGCATTCACGACACAGACTGGGTAAAAAATATAATTGAAGGCACTGAAGCCGGAACTTTCGTAACTCAATAAAAATTTTTTTCGCCCTAATCCCTCATTCCTAATTCCCAATTGAAAAATAAGGAGGAAACCACTATGCCTAAAGATGAACTCGCAGCGCTAAAAGAAAACATGGACAAAGCCATCGCGTTTTTACAAAATGAATTTCTCTCTATACGAACAAACCGCGCTCACCCCGGCCTCGTCAGTGATATTAAAGTTGACTACTACGGAACGCCGACGCCAATTAAAAATCTTGCTAGCGTAACCGTGCCGGAAAGTCGCTCGCTTCAGGTCGCTCCGTTCGATAAAACGACTTTGAAGGCAATCGAAAAAGCAATCTTAGCCGCAAACATCGGAATGACGCCTCAAAGCGACGGGACTGTAATCCGAATGACACTGCCCGAACTCACAAAGGCACGGCGCGTTGAACTCACGAAAGTAATCGCACGCAAGGCCGAAGAATCAAAAGTCGTCATCAGAAATTACAGACGCGACGCTATCGAAGCCTTGAAGAAGCAAGAGAAAGCCTCCGAAATCACCGAGGACGACCTGAA
>CAJORD010000020.1 GCA_905236605.1 uncultured Synergistales bacterium
CTTTCTTGTCAGAGCGTATAAAATCATTCCGTTGCTGACGATTAATCTTATTACTTCCGACATATCCGTTTGAAAAACGCTGTTAAAGACCGTCGGTGTCATTGTCAAAATCCCTTGAAACAAAAACGTTCCGACGACAACGTTTAATATCGTGGCTTTGTTGACGCTAGCTCCTCCGAGCAAAATCGAAGCAACCGCTGGCAATGCCATATAGAACGGTCCCATGTAAAGCTGAATAAATCCGAAGCTCTGTTCGTAAACTATAATTCCGATTGCGCCGAGTATTGTTGACATTACTACGGAGATAGTTCGCATTTTGTCAACGTTGACGCCCGAAGCGCGAGCAAATTCCGGGTTAGAGCCTACCGCGGTCATGGCCGTGCCTGTCTTCGTTCGCATGAACACCCACACGATGAACGCCATCACAGCAAAGAAAATTAACATGCCCGTCGGAATTGCAAGATTAACATCAAGAACTTTGCCGCCGATTGTAATTTGATCTTTGAAGTTCAAAGAGAGCCAATCGTTAAGAACATGAAGCCAATAGCCTTCGACGCTGATTGTCGTTCGCAAGCCACGGCCCGCATAGCCCCAGACCATCGTCGGGTGTCTGTACGGAAGCAGAAGCCACGCTATGCACATGAAAGACACTGACGAGAAGCCTACGTATGTAGCGATCATCATTTCGTCGCCCTTGACGCGGTTTAATAATTTTCCATAAAGCCAACCTAGCACCGCCGCAACAGGAATTGCAATTACAATAGCCGAAGCAAAGCCTACAGGTTCGCGGTATGTTGTCAAAAATTCTTGAGTGAGCCAAGAAATTTTATATTGTGTGCCAAGCTCGGCGAGTTTTGCTAAAATTTCCGTGTTGAGTTCGATTGAGAGCGTCGCGCCAAGAAGACCGGCAATAATTCCAAGCGGCAAACCGAAATTTAATCCGCAGCCCGCCTGCACCATAGGGATCATGGCAAGCACCATAACACCGTTCATTCCGAAGCGGACTATAGTGTTATTGAACGACGTGAAGACATTGACACCGACAAACGGTGCAGTTATGAACAATGCCAGCAGGAACAAAGCGATTATTATTCGCGGCCAGCCGGCGTTTTTAATAAATTTTTTTATCATGCGATTTTTTCACCGTCCTGTTCCGCGTTTTCATATTCATCTTCGTTTGTTGCGCGTGAATGAGCGTTCAGCATCAACATTCCGAAATCTTCAGCCGGACTCGAAGCAGGCAACACGCCAGCGATTTTCCCTTCGCCAACTATAGCAACTCTGTTACAGACGCTGCGAAGCTCTTCAAGTTCCGAACTCGTGATTATAATCGTCGTGCCGTGTTCTTTGTTATATTCTTTGAGAGTGTCAAGCACGAGAGTTTTTGCGCCAATGTCTATGCCTCTTGTAGGTTCGCAAATTAATAAAATGTCCGGACGAAGCACGAACGCTTTCGCTAAACAAACTTTCTGCTGATTGCCGCCTGAAAGTTCTCCGGCCTTTTGCCCCGGGCCTGTGCATTTGATACTAAGAGCCTCGATAAATTTCTTTGTCTCTTTCGCCATAGCTAATTCGTTTCTCATCTGGAAGATATACGGAATGCCAATTAAAAATCTTCCTTGCGTTTGCATGGCCGTGAACGTGATGTTCCAGTCTAAAGGCTCATCGAGAAGCAAGCCTACGCCGCGTCTATCTTCAGACACGAAAGCCATCTTTCGGCCAAGAGCAGCTCGCGGTTTATTGAGAGTTAATTTTTTGCCAAAAAGTCTGACTTTGCCGCCCGCAGGATAGAGTCCCATTATGCCGTTCGGAATTCCTAATTTTCCATGCCCCGCAAGGCCGCCAATTCCGAAAATCTCGCCCTTCTGAACTTCAAACGAAACGTCGCGAACAGTTTCGCCGGGCATATCGACCCATAAATGTTCGACTTTGAGCGCAGGCTTTTTCTTTTTTTTCTTCTTTGCAAGAGTCGTTGTGCCGAGAGTTTCATCAACGTTGACTTCTTCAAATGCTTGCTCTGGAATTTCGGGAACGATTTCTTCTTTTCTTAAACTTTCGCGCCCAACCATCAGCGACGCTATCTGACGCGTGCTTAAGTCTTCGCTTCGTTGATCCGTGATTAATCGACCGTCGCGCAAAACTAAAATTCTGTCGCAAAGTTCTTTAACTTCGTTCAGCCTGTGAGAAATGAAAACGATAGCGATACCCGAACGCGCTAATTTTTTCAACGCCGTTAATAAAATTTCTGCTTCTGTTTCAGTTAAAACCGCTGTCGGCTCATCGAGAAATAATAAACGCGTGTTCTTTCTGTCAATCTCGCGCGCGATTTCTATAAATTGCTTGTAGCCAACGGGCATCTCGTTTACAGTCATGTCGGGGCTTATGTGAACGCCAAGAGTATTAATAGCGGTTGTGGCGCGTTGTCGCATTGCGTCGCGGTCGAGGGTCGAAACTCTGTCGCTAAAGACGAAACTCATCAAAGAGCCGTTGAGGACTTCGCGGTTTAACAAAATATTTTCTGTCGCAGTGAAGCCGGGAATTAAAGAAAATTCCTGATGAACCATTCCGATACCTGCGGCTAGAGCCTGCGTCGGCGAATTAAAATGAACGTGCTTACCGTCAAGATATAAACTGCCTTCATAGCCGCCTGTCGACGTTATTACGGGCATTCCGAAGAGAATATTAAGAAGCGTAGATTTTCCGGCGCCGTTTTCACCAACGAGGCCTAAAATTTCGCCCGGCTCGATTGAGAAAGAAATATCAGATAAGACTCTGTTGCCGTAATATTCTTTGCCTATATGGTCAAGCTGAAGCAGTGGAGCATTATTATTAGCTGACAAAACAAAATCACCTCTTTATATAGTGAGAAGTGAGGAGTTAGGGTTGAGGAGTTAAAAAAATTCTTGATTCTAAAAAAAGGGAATGCGTTTTTATTTCCGCACTCCCCATAACTGACATAATTATTAAAATTTTATTGTGAGGAACAAGTCTTTTAATTCCTAATTCCTCACTTCTAATTCCTAATTACTAATTGCTCGCCGGGGTCATGCGAATCTGGAAATATTTTTCTGGGATTTCGACATCAGCAAGTCCGAGATAGTCGCCGCCTAAAACGTAAGTGTCCTGACGAAGAAGAATAAATTTCGTGTTCTTTACGCCTGATACTGCGTCAGTGAAGTAGCTTGCTCCCCAATGTGCGCCGGGGCAAAACTCGTCATAAGCTGTTCTCATTTCGCGAAGTGCTTGAGCAGTTCCAAGTTTGTTTGTGAAAGTTCCTTCGACATAACGCTTGCCATATTCGGCTAGTGCGGCTGTGGTCGTGTAGCCCCATGAATAAGCCCAAGTGCCCATGCGTCCGCCACCTCCGGCTTTCACTACGGCTTCTTCGACTTTCTTCAAGATTGCGGGCCAGTCGCCCTGCTCTTTTGACAAATCGATTCCAAGCGCGCCGGGATAACCCATTAACGGCGAAGGCAAGTCGGCTTCAACGAAGTAACCACCGAGCGCAGCAACCTGACGAAGCAAAGGCTCTGTGTGTCCGTCGTTCGTGCAGAAGAAAGCTGCGTCTTTGCCATACTTTTCGATCCATGCGGGCATATTCTCAAGAATGTACTGCTGTGCACCGGCCATTCCTACGTCGCTTGTCGGGTCTGGAGCTGTCTCGAATACGAATTTGATCCCCAAATCTTTGCAAGCTTCTTCCATGATAGCGCGGCGAAGTCCAAGAGTTTCGTAGCTCATATGGCGAGGGAATGAAATGTGAATGAAAGTCTTCGCGCCCATTTTCTTAGCACCGAGCGGGATTGTGTAACCACGTCCAATGTGGTCAGTGTGCGCGGCAATGTCAGCAGCTTCGGAGATTACGCCGGGGTCTTCATGAGGTTCGCCTGCGAGTAACAAAATATCGTTTCTCTTTTCACGAACTCTTCTGAAGGCTTCAGCAGTTCCCGGTACAGCCTGATTAACTACGATGACTTTCATTTTAGGATCATCAGCAAGTCCAAGGATCTGGCTAATCGTCGTTTCCTGTTCTGACGGGAAGTTATCAGGGTAAGTGATGTGAGTAATCATTCCGCCGTTAGCTGAGTCGCCGTACATTTTAATCATGAGTTCGGCGCCGCGAAGGTCGTCTTCACTTTGTGAAACTGTTCCAGTAACGATACCGATATGGAAGGCAGCTTCTTTCTTCTCCGGCTCTTTCGTAGCTTCAGCGATAGCTTCTTTCACGCCCTCTTTGACCGCTTCTTTTACAGTGTCTTTTGCAGCGGCTTTAAGCTCATCAACGCTAGGAAGTCCGGCGGCCATCGCGCAACCAGCAAACAACGCACACACAAGCATCACTAATAATGCAATTCTGATTTTCAAAATAAAATCCTCCTTTGAAATTAAAAATTAAAATTCTGGAATTGAAATCGCGTTTATTATATCAGCCGCAAAAATTATTTTTTAATTTTTATTCGGCCCTGCGAAGTTTTATATTTTTCGGGCAGTGTTTCAAATTGATACACGTAGTCGCCCAAAATTTCATACGCAAGAGCAAAGGTCGGCTCAATGACTTTCGCACCCTCGAATAAATGCCCGTCGCCGTTCTCAAGCAAAACATAATCCACAGAAACGACTTTATAAATTTTCTTCGGGTCAAGTGGTTCACCGTTCACAAAAACTTCAGAAATTCTTCTGTCGCCAGAGATAGCGATAACATCGTTCTTATCATTAATTACTACAGGCGAAGGAATGGTTGTGTCGATTGTGTAAGTCATTCCGGCAACATGAAGAAAGCCGCCGCTGTTCACCGGTGCAAGCCGTGCGCCGATTTCAAGGTCATCAAGAATTGATTGTCCGGGTACTTCAATCATGCAGAGGTAATTTATAAACGGTAAGACATCAAAGACATTTCTTAATGTAATATCTCCGGCTTTAATGTCCGTTCTTATTCCGCCGGCGTTATACACTGCTATATCTGCCTTGCCTGCGCTTGTTTTAGCAGACGCGGCCAGAACAGCATCTGTAACGAGGTTGCATAAATTTGTCTCGTCGTTTCTAAGAAGCCATTTACCGTTCTCGTTCTTTGCAAGTAAATCGAAATCCGTGTGCGACAATTTTTGATTCAAAGAGCCTTCATAGCTTGCCTTAATATCGTTAATATAGTTGGAAATATTTTCATCTTTGCCCGTTATCTCTTCTGAACTAATGAGCGCGGTAGAAATTTTTCCTTCTTTATTAATTGTGAGTTTACCGACGTAAATTAATTTTGTTCCTGTCTGTGTGATTATTACGTCTTGACCATCAAGATTTTTAATTTTAAGCGCGGGAGTAACTTCGTGAGAGTGTCCGTCAATCACAACATCGATTCCTCTTGTGTTCTCAACGACGGCCGGAGCGCTCCAACAAATTTGCGTCATGTCTTCATACTCTCCTAAGTGGCCGACAAGAATTACATAATCAGCGTCCTTGGCCCTAACTTCATCGACGGCATTTTGTATCGTTGCGTATAATTTTTTGCCTTCCTCTTCACCGTCGAAACTGTAAATATAATTTCTGTCTTTGTCCTTAAAGAATGACGGCGTCGATTTTACGAAAGTCTCTGGCGTTGTCGCTCCGATAAAAGCGACTTTGACATCACCGTATTCAAGAATTTTATACGGCTTCAAAATAGTTGCGCCGGTGCGAAGGTCTCTGAAGTTGCTTGAGATTAATCCGCAGTCAAGGCTCTGTGTATACTTCATAAACTGTTCCATGCTGTAGTCAAATTCATGATTGCCGGGTACAGCGATGTCATATTTGACTTTGTTCATGAGGTCAAGCAAATATTCCCCCCGCGAGATAGTTCCGATTACACCGCCGCTTGCCCAGTCGCCCGCGTCAACAAGAGTAACGTAAGGCGAAACTTTTTTCATTTCGTCCCTGTAGAAACTCAAGCCCGCGTAACCGATGCTATCATCAATTCCGCAGTGAACGTCGTTGGTGTAAAGAATGATAATGTCTTCGGCCGGGATCTTCGCTTCGCATGACGAAACTAAAAGAACAGCCACGAATAAAAGCGCTAAAAATTTTTTCATAAAAAATCACTCCTTAGATTTTTAATTTCAATATTTTAAAATAGGTTTGTTTTGAAGGACCGCGCTTCCATTTTTTGCAAAGCCGACAGTCATATTAGCGATATACTTTTCAATAAACTGTGAAATTTCTGATTCATTCATCTTCAAATCTATCTTTGACAACGCGCGATTAATCACCGAGAACAAATTTAATTTGCTTAAATGATTTTCTTCAATTTCGCGAATGACTTCTTGAAGCACAACTTCGGTTTTTAATTCAATATTGCCGGCCGTGAAGAACTCATCTATGTAAAAGAACGGCACGTCGTTATTTTGAAGTCGTTGATAATAAGCCTGCGAACAGTTGTCATATTCGAGCATGACAAGAAATTTTATTTCGGGCGTTAGTTCGATTAATGGCCAAAAATCACAATCGCTTGAAATAATTATTGCGGAGTCCACGGGCGTGTCAGACAATCGGCTTTCGGCTATCTCTCGATAAAATTTTATCGTCAAAGCGACATCGACGGCGGATTTTTCATCTTTAACTCTGTCGGTCAAATAATATTCGAGCGGCAAGTTTTCGTTACGTCGAAGGGCGCGCCACTGCGCGGAAGTGTGTTCATCATCGACGAGCAAAATTTTTTTAACTTTGTTAATCATTCCTTTTGCGTCAAGGTCTTTCATTATGCCGATGACTTTGCAAGGGTCAGCATTCTCGCAATCGACGGCGATAATAACGCGGCTGGCGTTCGCAAAAAAATCTTCGGGGTTCGTTAGAGCAGCGTCGCCAGCGTCAGTTACTTTGCTCATGTCGTAAAATCTATCTCGATTTCGTTCGTAAAGAATTGGAATGAACTTCGCGTCGTCGCGCAAAATATTTCCGTCGCCTTCGTCGGGATTCCAATTTATAAACGCCTGATAAGGAAATAAATCTCGAAATTCGCTGTAAATTCGCGCTGCGTCCCTGTTGCCTTCGGTGGTGTTGCCACGATTTATAAAAAATAAATTTCTGACATAAGGCCACTTAATCCACTCGGGCAAAAATTTTTGACAGTTTGGAACGTGCGGCAATAAATAATTATGAACATCAACGATATATTCATCGAGTCGCCGACGGGCTCTGACAAATTGTATTCCGTCAGCTTCGAGAGATTTTAAGGAATCTTGCGGCACAAGGTCGGGAATAGAATCGAGATTTTTAATATCGGAATTCATTTCTGTGAAGATGGCTTTGAAATTTCGTTGAAGTTTTGTTCTAAGTCGGCAAAGATGACGCACGATACGCGCTTCTTTATCTTGATTCATTTCGTCGTAAACGCTTCTATAAAATTGAGGATTTATATTTTCATTCTGACCAATTCCAAAATATCTGTCGTCAATGCCAATTAAGAAAGCAATTCTTGAAACTATCTCTCGTTTTGTTTTTTGAGTTTCTGCTCTTGTTGAGTTTATAGGCAAGTTTTCTGAAAAATTTTGCAGTGAGGCTCGCTTGTCCTCGTCAAGCATATTGCCTATGCTGAAATCGCTCATAATATTTTTTACATCGTCCTTTCATTTTGAATTTTTAATTTACAGACTGCGCCAACTCTTGAAGCCTTTGCCTAAGACTTCTGAAGCGTCGCAAATAGAAACAAATGCTCTCTCGTCTCTCTCTTTCAGAAACCGTTTGAGCATTACGACATGCCGAGGTTCAAGCAGCGTGATTAAGACGGGACGCTCTTGGCCAGTGTATCCGCCGCGGCCTTCGAGTTTCGTTACGCCTTTGCCGAGTGAGTTTATAAATTTGCTGACCTCGTCGGGAATATTTGTGATTATTATTGCCTGCTTACGTTTATCGAAGCTGCGCGTAACGTTATCAACCGTAATGCCGTTTATGTAGAGACCGACCGCGCCATAGACAACCGCTTCAAGTCCGATAACTCCGATCGACAGCGCGAGAATAAAAAGATTAATGAAAATTGAAAATCTGCCAATCTCGATTCCGTATCGACGACGCAAAGCGACCGCAAGAATATCCGTTCCGCCGCCGGAGCCTCCGACATTAAACATCAAGCCGCCCGCTGAACCTTTCAATAAGCCAACAATAACTGTAGCCATGAATTTATCATCAGGAAGTGGCAAAGGGTAATTTGAAAACACAGATAGCCCGGTCGAGAATGTGATTATCGCTAAGAGAGTAAGAGCCAAGAATCGAACATTAAGATCTTTATGTGCCCAAAGGATCAGCAAAATATTTCCTGTGAGTATCACCCAGTTAGGCGAAATTCCGAACATATAATTTGTAAGCACGGCGATGCCCGACACTCCTAAGTCAGGGAAGCGATAATGAATCGTGAAATAATTGACCGCGAAGGCCTGAATCGAACTCGCAATAATTACAATTAAAACAGCTTTCCAATCTTCTTTAATAATTTTTATAAGATGAGAAATAAACGAACGGAAAAATTTTTTCATAAATAATTTTGGAACCCTCCTTTCAATTCGTAAAATTTATATTAGCATAAAAAATCAGCCCTCCCGCATAAGAAAGGCTGATGAAATTTTTAACTTCTGAACTTGTGTTCTAAGTTTTAATTTTTAGAAAGCACGCTCAAATCTCCGACTTCGCGGAACAATTTATTACACTGTTCGAGAAGAGCGAGTCTATTCGCGCGGACTTTGTCATCTTTATCCATGACCATGACATCATCAAAGAATTTCGCAACGACCGGCGACAGTTCCGCAAGAATTTTTGCCAAGCCTTCCCAGTCGTAAGCTTCTAGAGCTTTCTTAACAGGTTCATCAAGTCTGCTGACTTCATGATATAAATTTTTCTCTGCTTCGACTTTCATTAATGATTCGTCAGGAGCTGCGCCCGTAATCTCTTTTTCATTTTTGCGAAGAATGTTTTTAACTCGCAAAGCCGAACTCACAAGAGCCGTGAACCAATCTTCATTTTTAATTCCGTTCATGGTTTCAATGAATTTGAGCGCCTGATACGGAACATTACCGGCGATGCTAATTCCGAGTGCTGCGAGTTCAGGAGCAAAGCCGCGCTCTTCAAGTTGCTTTTTAAGACGCTGCATCATAAATTCTAAAATTTCTTTTTGAAGAGCCTCATCAATTTCGTTAATCTTGCAAGACTCTTTAACGGCTTCGGTGATGTCAAAATTATATTTTCGCGCGAACAAAATTTCATTTATACAACGCGCTGCGCGTCGAAGTGCGTAAGGGTCTTGTGAACTCGTTGGAGCAAGTCCGACTTTATGACAAGCCGTGATTATATGAACTCGTTCAGCAAGTCCGAGAATTGCGCCCACGTCGTCCGTAGGTGTTTTATCGGCGGCCGTCTGCGGCAAATATTGTTCGTAAAGCGCTAACGCTACTCGAGGCTCTTCGCCCGCGCTCTTTGCATATTCGCGGCCCATGACGCCTTGCAAGTCTGTGAACTCGAAGACCATGCTTGTAACTAAATCGGCCTTTGAGAGATAAGCAGCTCTGTCAACGAGTGAGGCGATGTCGTTCATGCCGTACTTGTCGCAGAACCACAGCGCTAATTTTCGCGTCAACATGACTTTATCAAAGACGCTTCCGAGTTTTTCTTGATAAGTAACGCTCTTTAATCTTTCGACGTAAGACGTCAAAGGAGTTTTTCTGTCTTCGTCCCAGAAGAAGGCTGCGTCTTCAAGTCGAGCGCGCAAAACTCTTTCATTTCCTTCACGAATTACATTCACGTCCGGAACCATGTTATTACTAATCCCGACGAAGTAATTTGCGAGCTTTCCGCCTTTATCTCTGTTGCGAACGGCGAGATACTTTTGATTTTTCTTCATTGAAGTTGTCAAAACTTCTTCGGGAATTTCAAGATAGCGTTTATCAAAAGAACCTGCGAACGGCACGGGATATTCAACAAGATATAAATTTTCTTCGAGGATTTTCGGGTCTAATTCGACTTCATAATTTCCGTCAAAACTTTGCTGCAAATTTGCGATTGCGGATTTCATTTTTTGAAGTCGCTTCTCTTGGTCTAAAATTACATTGTTATCATAAAGAACGTCAAGAAATTCTGCTGCGTTTGAAACTTCGATTGACTTTTTGCCCATGAACCTATGTCCGCTTGTGCGTCGTCCTGATTCGACATTGCCGAACTTAAACGGAATTATTTTTTCGTCAGCAAGAGCGACTATCCAGCGAATTGGCCGGGCAAATCTTACGCCGGAGTTGTCCCAATACATGCTCTTTGGGAAAGTCAGACTTGCGATTAAATTTTTCAAGAGTTCGGGCAAAACTTCTATAGTGTTTTTGCTTTCCTGATGAACTTCAGCGGCAATATATTTCACGCCATTGACTTCGATTTCTGTTAAATCGTTTACGCTGATACCTTTGCTCTTTGCGAAACCTTCAGCGGCGCGAGTGGGAACGCCGTTCTGGTCATAAGCTGCGGAAACGGCGGGGCCTTTTAATTTTTCTACGTTGTCGGTTTGAGAGTCATTAGCGTTCGTTACGATTAAGACGAGCCTGCGCGGAGTTGCGTAAGTTTTAGCGTCCTTAAATTTTATTCTGTTGGCTGCGAATGAAGCTTCGGCGTTTTTCTTTAACGTTTCGAGGGCGTCGGGAATGAATCGCGAAGGGATTTCTTCTGTGCCGATTTCGAGCAAAATATTTTTTATTGCCATGTTGTAAATTACTCCTCAAAAAATTTTCCGGTTGTGTTTTCAAATTTATTCATTAACGGGAAGCCCATTTCTTCGCGTTGTTGACGATAGGCGGCTGCACAACGGCAAGCGAGCGTGCGAACTCTTGAAATATAACCTGTGCGTTCGGTTACGCTGATGGCGTTTCGCGCGTCAAGCAAGTTAAACGTGTGAGAACTCTTCAAAACGTAATCATAAGCCGGCAAAACGAATCCTTTATCTAAAATTCGCATTGCTTCAGCTTCGTACATCTGGAACAACTGGAATAACATATCTGTGTCAGCAATTTCAAAATTATAATGAGAGTGTTCAATCTCGCCTTGTAAATGTACGTCGCCATACTTGACCTTGCCAGACCACTCTAAATCATAAACGTTATCAACTTTCTGAACGTACATAGCGATTCTTTCGATTCCATAAGTTAGTTCTGAAGGGACGTTTTCCATATCGAGGCCGCCGAGCTGTTGGAAGTATGTAAATTGAGTAATTTCCATTCCGTCTAGCCAGACTTCCCAACCGAGTCCCCATGCGCCTGTCGAAGGATTTTCCCAATCGTCTTCAACAAAACGAATATCATGTTCGTTAGGGTCGATTCCAAGGCTTGCGAGACTTTCAATATAAAGTTCTTGAATGTTCGCGGGCGCGGGTTTGATTATCACCTGATATTGATAATAATGTTGAAGTCTGTTGGGATTTTTGCCATAACGACCGTCAGAAGGTCTTCGTGAAGGTTCAACGTAAGCGACGCGCCAAGGCTCCGGGCCAAGAACGCGAAGCGCCGTAGCGGGGTTCATTGTTCCGGCACCGACTTCAATATCATAGGGCTGCTGAACTACACAGCCCTGACGGCTCCAAAAGTTTTCGAGCCTAAAATAAATTTCTTGAAAATTCAAAGTGTGATTCTCCTTTAGTTAAAAAATTTTCTGAGCGAGAAATATTAACACGCCTACTCCAATTCCGAATAGCGTTAAATACCAGCCGAATTTTATCTGAATCGAATCAACTTTGGCGCTTAATGCTTTAACATCGCCTTTTAAGTCATTAAAATCAGCGCGCAAATTATTTACTTCAGCACTCATTCCGCTAGCTATGGCTCTATGCTCGGCAAGATTCCTTTCCATTATTGCCTTCGTTGCTTCAAGATGGCTATCAAGTGCTTCTTTGATTGCTGATATTCTCGCGTCAGTCATATGCTCATTGAAGCTTATACGATCATCTATGCCTTTTAAGTGAATCTCAATTTCATTTCTTGTTACGAGATTTTGCGTATCGCTCATAATAAAACTTCCTTTTACTTGTGCGAAGCAAATTGCGTTTTGCCTCCAAGATACGGAATCGGATCGACTTTTGCATTATTGACGCGAACTTCAAAGTGCAAGTGATTTGCCGTTGAGCGACCTGTTGAGCCGACATAGCCAACTATTTGACCCTGCATACTTCTTTGTCCTTGTTGCACAGCCACGCTTGAGCAGTGCGCGTAGAAACTCTGTAACCCGCCGCCGTGGTCAAGCAAAATGAAATTTCCGTAGCCTCTAAAGCCTATTGTCGAATTATTGCCTGTACGTGCTACGACTCCGTTACGAGCAGCGCGAATAGGCGTTCCGGCGGGCATAGGAATATCGATTCCTTCGTGCTTACGTTTGCCGCGCCAGCCAAAATACGAAGACACGCGGCCATCGACCGGCCACATCATTTTGCCGTTAAGATTTCTGAAATTTAAAATGTAATCGTTGCGCGGTTTTTCGGTCATGTTGTAATAAGGCAAATAACTCGGCGTCGTTCCGAAAACGTGATCTAAATCAGCGACGCTTGGAGTTTTTGGTACAGCGTTCTCCGGGATTCTTACGACTTCGACTTTATCA
>CAJORD010000021.1 GCA_905236605.1 uncultured Synergistales bacterium
CCTGTTTGAATGTAATAATCTACAAATTTTTTCTGTTTTTCTGTCAGTTTCTCCACTTGTCTCACCACCTGCATTTAAAAATGAAGAAGTCCCCGTTGGTGAGACGAGGACTTCATTTTTTATATGTGGATCGAAAGGATTTTCCGATCAATAGATGCGTCTGATTTTTTCGTTGTTTTCACCGCGAACAAGGCTGTAGTGCCGTTTGACGAAAGATTGACGCGAACTTCAACGATGTGGTATGTTGCCGGGTTCGTCTGCATGGTCTGTGTCATCGTGAAGACGAAGTTTGTGCCGCTAACCGTTTGGTAGCCAATATAATCTCTGAGTTTATAAGACGCTCCTGTAAGTTTCTTGAGTTCTTGATCCGCTACGCTCCACGCTGAAGCTACATCTTGTGGTAGTTCTTCAACATTGATGCCTTTATTATTTACGACAGTAACTCCACCAAGTAAGCTAGGCATTTTTCATTCCCCCGTTCAATAGCTTTTCAGAATTTTGCTGAGTTTAGCATAACACACTTTTTGGTATATTTCAATGTGTCCAAATGTGTCAAAGTGTGTCAAACTGTGTCCATTTTTCCGAGCTCGTCAATAATTTTAAAAGCTATTCTTTTGTCTTTGTGTACTTGACCTAATGAAATATGAAGTGTCTTAGCGATTTTACTCCACGATGAATTATAAAGGTAACGAAATATTAAAACCGCTTGCATTCTTTTATTGAGAATTAAGGATTTAATGTCTTGTTTGATGAGGTTACGGGTAAGATTGATTCTTTCAATTTCGTGTTCAAGTTGCTGCCAAGAATAGACCAAATTAACGACCGAGTTTTCTATTTTAGAACCTGATGTTTGAGATTTTGGCATGTCGCTGATCGTCTGACTTATTTTTGTAGCTTGGTCTTGCATTAACTTAATTTCAGTACACATCTCGTCTATTTCGATTTGTAAATCTCTAACATTCTCCATCATTCTTTCAATGTCTCTCAAAACATCATACCCCCATTGCCGTGCATTGTTCATACATACCACAAATGAAGGTTTTTAACCTTTTTATTGAGCAAAATTTTTTAACATTCTTGCTAACCATTCTTTATGGTGCATAAAGTAAGGTTTTATGCTTTCTTCATAATCCTTTTTAGATGCTTCACTGCAATGCTCAATGCTAATTACATACCCCCAGCGTTCGGACTTAGCTAACATCGCGCCGTTCTCTCTTGCCTTAGAAAGTGCATTTGCCATCTTGTCACCGTCATATTTTTTACCGCTCTCAAGAAGTTTTTGCCAGACTTGCGATTCTTCGGCTGATTCTTTTCTTTTTGGCTCTTCTTTCTTTTCTTCAAACAATCTGCCATACATTATTTTTTTGATCTCATCCGTTTTAATGCTATCCATATATTTCATTCTAGCACTGTGCAGATTTTCAAATTCTATAACTTTTACTTTCTTGCCGAACGGCTCCAACTTACTGAGAATGTATTGAACTTCCCAACTGTATTCTACATTTTCATTAAGTGCCATGGCAGAATCAATCGGAGTGGCGAATTTTTTTATGTAACCTTTTGTAGATTCGTTGAATTTAAGGTAATAACTATTTGAATGCTCAATTACTTTTAAACCAACCATAAATGCACGATGTAATTCAAGCTCAAGATTATTATAGTCGTCGGTGTTCTCATCGTGAATTCTTGCCTGATGAAGCAATGCTTTTTGCGCTGCTTGTTCGCGCAATGACTTATAGCGAGAAAATTTCATTGACTCATTTTTGCCGCCATCAGACATTTTTGCTAACTTTTCTAAAGCAGTTTCGTTCATTAAAATCACCTCTTTTTATAAAAAAGTGAATATTTTTTGTTACAATTCATTTTGTAACAAGTCAAGAGCCTAAAAAGCCTTGTCGCGCCTTATTTTTCATCATCTTGAATTTGTTACAAAATTTTTGAAGGGTATATATATTATACACAAAAAAATCAAAAATTTATTGATAAGAATTTTCAACAAAAAATAGATTTTTTTTAATAGATGTATGTATATATTTTGTAACTTGTAACATTTACTTATAAATATGTATTAAATGTTGATATAACAATCTTAATAGGCTCTTTTATTGTTACAAAAGTTACAATAAATTTTATTTATATACTTTTAAGGTTGATTTAACAAGATTTAAATTTTTACGTTTTTCTCGTTTTGTTACAAAAATCTACTAAAAATCTCGTTTTGTTACAAAACAGATTCTGTTATTGCTTCGGTCAAATTAATGTAGGGTATCGTAACCACTCGATTTTGAATGCCTTTTATTCTTTTGTTAGGGTCATAACCGTTTTTATCGCTTTCAATCCACCTGCGGAATCTGAAATCTTTTAAGACTTTTTCAGCAGGATAACCTTCTTTGTTCAAAGCGGCTTTTAAGAATGAAGGGAAGATAGCAACATATTCTCCTTCGACTATTTCGCCGTAAATATCATTCGCTGGTGATTTGGGATTGCCCTTTTCGTCGTTTTC
>CAJORD010000022.1 GCA_905236605.1 uncultured Synergistales bacterium
GGCTACAAAGAAATCGTTTTCAGAATCGACAGCACCGGGGCTTACAGCAAAATGAAATATGAAAGCGGCGTTCACAGAGTTCAGCGCGTTCCAATCACGGAAGCAAGCGGACGAATTCACACGAGCGCAGCTACTGTTGCAGTGTTGCCCGAGGCTGATGATGTCGAAGTCGAAATCAGACAGGAAGATTTGAAGATTGATACTTATCGTTCGAGCGGTGCAGGCGGTCAGCACGTCAACATGACAGACTCGGCAGTCAGAATTACGCACTTGCCGACGGGAATTGTAGTAACGTGTCAGGACGAACGAAGCCAAATTAAAAACCGTGCGCGCGCTATGTCCTACTTAAAAACTAAACTTTTTGACTTAGAACAGCAGAAGCAAAATTCTGAGCAAGCTAGCGAACGTCGCGGAATGATTGGCTCGGGCGATAGAAGTGAACGCGTCAGGACTTATAATTTCCCTCAAAATCGAATCACTGACCACAGAATTAATTTGACGTTATATAAATTAGAAAGCTATCTTGACGGTGATTTATACGAAATGATTGACGCTATGCTCTTGGCCGAACAGACTCAGAAATTACAAAACTTAGAAGGCTAAAATGCAATTAGAATTTAAGTGTGAGGAGTTAGGAATTAAATTTTCCGACTCCTCTATTTTTAATAAGCAAGAAATTTTTTGGCTAGTGTCATATGCGCTCGGCCTGACGACTTCGCAATTAATGACGCGCGAAAAATTTTCTTCCGATGAAAATTCAAAAATTAATTCTTTAATCAAACGACGTGAAGCTCATGAGCCTCTTCAATATATTATGGGAGTTGCTGACTTTTACGGAAGAGATTTTGAAGTCGGCCCGGGAATTTTAATCCCGCGTCATGACACAGAAACTTTAATCGACGCTACAAAAAAAATTTTTTCACCTGATTCAAAATTTAATTTTTTAGATTGGGGAACGGGTTCAGGCTGTATAGCTGTAACGCTCTTGCTTGAATTTCAAAATTCTTTTGCTTACATGCTTGACACAAGTCCGGCAGCTTTTAATTATGCTGAAAAAAATCTTTCGCGCTTTGATGTTCGTGAGCGAGCAAAATTAATTTCAAGTTTGAAGCTCGACGAAAGAATTTTTGATTTAATAATTTCTAATCCGCCTTATATTCCTTCAGGTGAAATTCAAAATTTGATGCCTGAAGTAAAAAATTACGAGCCTGTTTTAGCGCTTGACGGTGGTGAAGACGGAATGAATTTTTATAAATTAATTTTTAAACATGCCAAGAGCATTTTAAAAGAGGGCTGCTATTTAATTCTCGAAGCAGGCGACGCCGAACAAGTTCAAAAACTAAAAACTCTCGATAAATCTTTCATATTTGTAAATCAAATTTTAGATTCTGGAAATTTTCCGCGAGCATTAATTTTTAAATCTCGTTAAGCTCAAGCGCATCGCTTTTCGTAAGTATAATTTTACTTTTTCAGGGTCGCTTTGAATCGTTTCTGTGCCAAGCTGATATATAAACGCAAGTTTCAAACACGCGCCTATATGTCCATGCTCCGCGGCTTGTTCATATAATCGCACGGCCGCGACATAATTTTTTTCCATTACGTAAGAATTCCCGGTCTTATATTGCCGATCCATCTTTTCAATTTGTTCCGCTGTCCCGTCAGGAACATACACTGAAATTATTTTTCTCAAATGTTTTTTTGCTTCGTCAGGATTGTGGAAGAAGTTTTTAATAAAAAGTCGGAGTTCGTTGGCTATAGAAGTCGGTGCAGATATCGGAGCAGAAATTTTTTTATCCTTCGACGCAAGAATTGCCGTAATAAGATCGTCTAATGCTTGTTCTTTTCTTTTCTGCCATTCAAATTTATGAAGCGCTCCGAGAAAATATTCTAATTCTTCGGGCTCGCCGTCATCAATTTTAAGAGGAAAAATTTTTTTGTGATATCTATCAGCAGCGAGAACTAATTCGCGTTTCACCTGTATGCTAGCGTCAGACAATTTGCTCAAAATCAGCACAAAAGCATCACAATTTTCTATCGCATTAATAATTTTCGTGTCATAATCGCCGCCGCCTTCTTGCACAATATTTCGGGGCGCATACCAC
>CAJORD010000023.1 GCA_905236605.1 uncultured Synergistales bacterium
ATTCAGAGCTATTCAAGCACGCGCAAAAGGGATCGGAGCGGCTCCGGCTGAAGCTGCGACCGGTTGCGGCTGCTGCGCTATGGCGAAGTTCTGCGGCAAAAATGAAATTGAAAAAGCCGAGTGTGAGGAGGCGAAAGCATAATGACGTTCACAGAATTAGTTTTGCTTTTCATAAGCTCAATTTTTGTTCATAACATTTTGCTTTCACGTTTCCTTGGCTGCTGTCCTTTCATGGGCGTTAGCTCAAAGTTAAAGACTGCTCAAGGAATGGGCGCAGCGGTCGTGTTCGTTATCGTGCTTGCGTCGCTGATGACATGGCTGACTTATAATTATTTGCTCGTCCCACTTCATCTTGAATATTTATACACGCTGTCATTCATTCTTGTAATTGCGGCTCTCGTTCAGTTCGTTGAGCTTGCGTTAAAGAAATTAAATCCCGTGCTTTACAAGTCGCTCGGTATCTTTTTGCCTTTAATCACAACTAACTGTGCCGTTCTCGGTGTTGCAGTCTTAAACATGAACGAAGGTTACGGACTTGCAGCAGCACTCGTGAACGCGCTCGGCTCGTCGCTTGGCTTCTTGCTTGCTATTTCGTTAATGGCGGGTATCCGTGAACGGATCGAAGAAAATGACGGAATCCCCGTGAGCTTGCGCGGCTTGCCTATGGCTTTAATCACAGCGGGCTTAATGTCGATAGCTTTCATGGGCTTCACTGGAATTATTAAATAAGGAGGCTTTCACATGGATATAATGCACGTATTTGTAACACCGCTTGCGTTAATGGGAATTATGGGCGGAGTTTTCGGAGTGTTGCTTGCGATAGCCTCGATCGTTTTCATGGTTCATCAGGACGAACGAATCGGCTTAATAAGAGCGGCTTTACCCGGAGCTAACTGCGGAGGCTGTGGCTATCCCGGCTGCGACGGTTACGCTTCAGGAGTTGTCAACTACGGCGCGGCGGTTAATAAATGTTCGGTCGGAGGTGCGCCTGTTGCAGAGAAAATCGCGGCGATAATGGGAGTCGATGCTGGCGAGTCCGTACCGATGAGAGCATTCTTAAAATGCAAAGGAACATGCGAGGCTTCACCGCGTCAGTTAGTTTATGACGGTATCAAAGACTGCCGAAGCGCGGCGACAATTCCCGGCGGCTCTCCTAATGCTTGTCCATTCGGCTGTATCGGTCTTGGAACTTGCGTAAGTGTCTGCAACTTCGGAGCGTTGTCAATGGGTGCTGACGGTTTGCCAAAAGTTGACGCTGATAAGTGCGTAGCGTGCGGTGCTTGCGTCGCAGCTTGCCCGAAAGGAATTTTCACACTTATCCCGAAGGCGGCTGATGTCGTTGTCGCTTGTAATTCTCACTGGAAAGGCCCGATGGTCAAGAGCGTCTGCTCCGCTGGCTGTATCGGCTGTACGCTTTGCGTAAGACAATGCCCGGTTCAGGCTATCGAAATGCAAAATGATTTAGCTGTTATAGACCAATCGAAGTGCATAAAGTGCAAGAAATGCGCTGAAAAATGCCCGGCCAAGTGCATAAAGACCGGCGAGAAAGTCGAAGTTTTAGCTAAGAGCGCGTAATTGAGCATAGAGAATTTCAAAAATAAAATTTTCTGCGGCGATTGTCTCGAGGTCATGCGAGGATTTGAAAACTCGTGCGTTGACTTAATCGTTACGTCGCCGCCTTATAATCTCAAAAACTCGACAGGCAACGGCATGAAAGACGGTCGCGGCGGAAAGTGGGCTAATGCGGCTCTTCAAAATGGCTATGAAGGTTACGATGACGCTATGCCATATGAAAAATATTGCAAGTGGCAGCGCGAATGCTTAAGCGAAATGATGAGATTATTGAAAGACGACGGCGCGATTTTTTATAATCATAAATGGCGCGTTCAGAACGGACTTTTGCAGGACAGACACGAAATTTTAGATGGATTTCCCGTCCGTCAAATTATAATCTGGAAACGCTCCGGCGGAATAAATTTCAACGCGGGATACTTTTTGCCGACTTACGAAGTCATTTACATGATAGCGAAGTCGAAATTCAAACTTGCCGACAAAGCAAACAGGCTCGGCGACGTTTGGGAAATAAAGCAAGAATTTAATAATCCTCACCCCGCGCCTTATCCAGAAGAACTCACAGACAGAATAATCTCATCGACTAACGCAAAAATAATTTTAGATCCGTTCGCAGGCTCCGGGACAACAGGAGTTTCAGCAAAAAAATTCGGACGCGATTATATATTGATAGAAAAATCTAGCGAGTACTGCAAAATGATTGAAGCCCGCCTCGAAGGGAGCGAATGGAATGCAAGAGAAACAAGAAA
>CAJORD010000024.1 GCA_905236605.1 uncultured Synergistales bacterium
CTTTGGCCATTGCCGCAGGGCGTCGCTTACAATGCTTACGTCGTCAACGGCACAACAGCTACAGCTGCGATTGACACAGTGAAAGGCCCTTATCTTGATGAATATCAAAATAAATTACTCACGGCTCTCGGCGGTCGCGCGTTAAATTATCTTGTCGTTAATCACATGGAGCCTGACCACGCCGGCTTAATTGCTCAAATGAAAAGACAGTGGCCAGCGCTGAAGTTCATTGGCAACGCTAAGACAGTTCCATTATTAAAAGGCTATCACGGAATTGAAGAAGACGTTATCACTGTGAAGGACGGCGACACGCTAGACCTTGGCGGCCATGTTTTGAAGTTCGCGACTGTTCCTATGTTGCATTGGCCGGAAAGCATGGTTACGTTTGACACTACGACTGGCGTTTTGTTCTCTAATGATTCGTTCGGAGGCTTCGGCGCTCACGAGGGCGGACTCTTTGACGACGAAAAAATAACGGCGCGTTGGGCGGGCGAAATGTTGCGCTACTACGCTTGCATCGTTGCGAAATATTCAAACGTCGTTCAGGCTGCTTTGAAAAAACTTGGCGGTCTTGAAATCACAAATATTTTCCCGTCGCATGGAACTTTATTTAGAAAAGACATTAAGCAAGTCATTTCGCTTTATGACAAGTGGAGCAAACAGGAAGGCGAGCCGGGCGCGGTTGTTGTTTATGGCTCAATGTACGGCAACACTAAACGAATGGCCGAGGCTGTCTGCACAGGAATCACAAGCACAAAAATTAAAGACGTTAGGATTTACGACGCTTCACGCGCGGACATGTCCTCAATGCTTCGCGATATCTGGCGCTTCAAAGGTCTTGCGCTGCTTAGCTGCACTTATAACACCGTCTTATATCCGCCTATGGAAGCTCTTTGCTCAAAATTATTAAACCGAATGCCGAAAAATAAAGTCCTCGGTATAGCAGGGAGTTATAGCTGGAGCAAAGGTGCTTTGACGGCGTTGCAGGACTTCGCGGAGAAAAGCAAATTGGAAAAAGTCGGCCCTGAAGTTGAAGTTTATACATCACCGACTGAAGAAGACTTGCAAAAATGTTTTGAGCTTGGCAAAAATCTTGGCGAGGCTATAGCATGAGCGAGTATGTAACGCGCCCGAAACGTAATAATGAGTTATGGCTAAGTGAGTACAGCACCGATAATCTGAAACTCTCAATGCGAGTGAAAGATTTGCTTCACGTCGAGAAGACAGAATATCAGGATTTATTAATCGCTGACACTCACGACTATGGCCGAATTATGATGCTCGACGGCGCGTATCAACTTACAGAGCGCGACGAGTTCACTTATTCAGAAATGATGGCTCACGTGCCTATATGCGCTCACAAAAATCCCGAGAACGTTTTAATAATTGGCGGTGGCGACGGTGCGATAATGCGTGAAGTTTTGAAACACGATTGCGTTAAAAAGTGTACGCTAATTGACATTGATAAACGCGTTGCAGAATGTTCGCAAAAATTTTTGCCGTTCGCTGGGGACTCTTTCAAAAATCCTCGCGCTGATTTCAAATGTATGGACGCAATGAAATTTATAAAAGAAACTTCGGAACGTTTCGATGTTGTTATCGTTGACAGCACCGACCCTGTTGACTTTGCTGCGGGATTGTTTCAATCGCCGTTCTATGTTGACGTCAAGAAAATCATGAACGAAGGCGCCATGTTATCAGAGCTGACCGAATCGCCGTTTATTGACCGTGCGTTAATGATCCAGGCTATCAAAGAGATGAAAAAAGTTTTCCCGATTGTAAAAATGTATTGGGGAGTTGTTCCGACGTATCCTTCAGGAATGTGGACTTACGGCTGTGCTTCGCTCGTCGATGACCCGGCTGTGCCTGTTCGAAACGTCGAGAACACAAAGTGGTACACGAATGAAATTCACAAAAATTCTTTCGTGCTGCCGCCTTTCCTGCGAGAATTAATTGCTTAATCCATACTTCAATCTTTTATAATCCCTCTTGAAAATTAAAATTTCGAGGGGGAAATTTTTTTTATGATTTATCGAGAACTCGGCAACACTAGCCTCAAAGTCAGTGAAATCGGCATGGGCTGCGAGGGAATGAGCGAAGAAAATTATTCAATGTGTGCAAAACTTTTTGATTTCGCCGAAAAGAACGGAATTAATTATTTCGATTTATATTCGCCTGACCCAAAATTAAGAGCTGCGATAGGCCAAGCGCTTAAAGGTCGCAGGGAAAAATTTATAATTCAGTCGCACTTATGTTCAATCTGGAAAGATGGACAATATCAACGCACCCGAAATCTCAAAGAAGTCAAAGCTGCTTTCAAAGAAATGATGAAGTTGCTCGCCGTTGATTATATTGATGTAGGAATGATTCATTATTGCGACGCTTTGAACGATTGGGACGAGATTGTCAATAACGGAATTTTAGATTACGCGCGTGAGTTAAAATCTCAAGGTCTGATTCATCATGTCGGACTTTCGTCGCATAATCCGCAAGTCGCTTTGAAAGCCGTTGAAAGTCATTCAATAGAAGTCTTAATGTTTAGTGTGAATCCGTGTTACGATTTACAGCCCGCAAGTGAAGACGTCGAAGAGCTTTGGGCAGATGAAAGTTACGAGCAAGAACTCACGAACATGAACCCCGAACGACAAAAATTATATGAGACTTGCCAGCGCGAAGGCGTCGGCATCACCGTAATGAAATGTTTCGGCGGTGGCGACTTATTGAACGCGGAACTCTCTCCGGCAGGAGCTGCTCTTACGGTCAATCAGTGCATAGCTTACGCTTTGAGTCGTCCTGCGGTTGCGTGTGTGTTAGCTGGCGCTCATTCGGTCGAACAGTTAAAAGAAAGTCTGAACTTTGAAAACGCTTCCGACTCTGAACGCGATTATGCTCTTGCGCTTGCGTCGTTCCCAAAAATCAGTTGGAAGGGTCATTGCATGTATTGCAGCCATTGCGAACCGTGCCCGAAAAAAATCGACATTGCGAACGTCACGAAATTTTTGAATCTTGCGCAGGCGAGTGAAAAATCAGAAATCCCTGAAACAGTTCGTGAACATTATAAAGTTCTTGAACATCACGCCGGTGAGTGTATAAAGTGCGGAGCATGTGAAACGCGTTGCCCGTTCGGTGTCGCAATTCGTGAAAACATGACGGCCGCGAAAAATCTTTTTGGATTTTAGAGAAAGGATTTTATAATTTTTCTGGCTTTCAGTTCGGCCAGACCTTTAACGAGATTTTCAAATTCATCAACGGGCACATCGGCTTTGACGTTCACGTCCGCGCCATAATCCCAAAAAAGATTAATCGCTCCTGACGCCTCTAAAATTTTTGTCAGCGTTCCCATAGCGTTGTATTCGAGAGTGATATTAATTTGCGAAGTCAAAATTTTTTCGGTACGCCCGGCCATTTCGAGAGCCTTCAGAGCCGTCCCGCCGTATGCTTCGATTAAACCACGAACGCCAAGCTTGACACCTCCGAAGTATCTTGTTACAACGACAGCGACATTAACAAGTTCGGAATGCTTTATAGCGTTCAAGATCGGTTTGCCTGCCGTGCCCGAAGGCTCGCCGTCGTCGGAAGAGTATTCAACGCCTTCGATTATATATGCGCGGCAGTTGTGAGTAGCGTCACGGTATTGTGAGATTACACGGGCAAAAAAATTTTTTGCTTCGGCTTCACTGTCGCACGGCTCGACGGACGCTATAAAGACCGAACGTTTGATTTTTTCTTCGTAAGTCGCAGAGTTAGCAGGAATGATTAATCTTTGTCCCACTCTTCTTTAATTCTTCGATACGAATTTTCGATAGCGTCAGACAAAACGCGCGTATCGCCAAGCACGGGCATGAAATTATTATCGCCGTTCCAACGCGGCACAATGTGTCTATGAAGATGACCGGCAACGCCCGCGCCTGCCGTCTCGCCTAGATTGATTCCCATGTTAAAGCCTGCGGGGTTCATGACTTTTTTAAGAACTCGAACCGCCTTTGAAGTCAGCGTGTGCATCTCGAGCGCTTCTTCGTCCGTGAGACTTTCATAAACATTCGTATGTCGATAAGGGATTACCATCATATGGCCGGGGTTATAAGGATAGAGATTCATAATCACGAAACACTTTTTGCCTCTGTGAACTATGAAGTGCTCTTCGTCTTTATGTTCGGCGGGGAAGTCGCAGAAGATACAGCCGTCATGTTTAGGAGCTTCGATGTAAGACATTCGCCACGACGCGTAAAGCTGTTGCATTTTAGTTTTCTCTCCTCAAATTTGAATTTTAATTTTTAAATTTGAAAAATTATATCGTGTTTTTAATTTCTTTTCTTATCGAGAAACAACACCCGCAATAATTTTGTCTGTACAGTCCCATTTCTTTTGACGCTCGCACGGAGCGAAGGAAACCGTTATTTTTTCTCCAGAGTCGATTTTCCCAAATTAGTCCGTTCGATTTTGAAATTTCCGTGCCGAGAGCGTTAATTAAATTTACGTTCTTATGAGGGCTGATTGTCAAAGTCGTGCAGAAATTTTCAAGACCTAATTTTTTTGCGACACATGCCCCGGCTTTAAGCTGAAGCGCAAAACATTTTTCGCAACGTAGGCCTCCTTCCGGTTCGTTTTCAAGTCCGCGAACTTCTTCGAGCCATTCGTCGGGAGCGTAATTCAAAATTTCGCATTCGATTTTTGTATTCTGAATTAAAATTTTCAGAGCCTCGAGCCTCTTTTGATATTCGTCAAGCGGGTGAATGTTCGAGCCGTAAAAAAATCCTTTTACCTGCCAGCCTTCCGACAATAAATCAGGCACAGGCACAGAAGCATCAGGAGCGCAACATATATGAAGCAATAAATATTTTTTATTATCCATGAAAAATATTATACATGCCTGAAAAAATTTTTAACTTAACGTTTGAAAATTTCTTTGTAAAATTTGATGGGCTTTGTGAAAAATTAATATTTTTGTAGTTGTAAAGTA
>CAJORD010000025.1 GCA_905236605.1 uncultured Synergistales bacterium
ATATAACATCAACAACTTTTCTGATACACTACCGGATTTTGAGTATATTCTCAATGTCGTCTGTAAAATTAGTAATACTGTCAACGCTTTGCAAAATTCCGCGAACTTGTGAAAAATTTTCGGTCATAAGTTCTTTCATTCCGTTAATTTCGTTAATGACGGTCTGCGGCAGCTGTGCCAGCATTTTTAGCTGGTTTAACTGCATTTCGAGCGTATTGAGCCATTCAGCAACAGCCTTGATTTTGACCGTAATTTGAGTAGTCTCCTGAGCAATCCACCCCTCACAAGACGAAACATAAATACTAATTAGTAAAAATGTAATTACTATGGACGTAAATTTTTTGTTATTCATAGCGTAACCTTTCTCAATCACTTGAATCCCGGACTATAGGTCTTTCCTGTCCGCTCAATCTGCGCGGCATTTTTACCCATTTCGACAACATTCTTTTGAGCGAGCTGTTGACGCTGCTTTTCGGCTTGCTGACGAGTGATATAACTTTCCATAAAGCCGCCTAATTCTTGATTGCTTCTGTCAAGCAGGAATGAAGCGTGATTTACCATAGCCCCGATAATCTGAATCGCCTTAGTCTGTCCGGAATCTGAATCTGCTTCGTTCAAAGTTTCAAGCATTTTGTTACGAATTTGTTGTTCGTTGTTGAAATTTTTTGTTGTCATGTTCAAAACTTTCATGTAGCCTTCTTCGACTTTGCGCCAGTCATCAGCCAGTCTCTTACCTTCATCAACAGCAGAAATAATTTTGTTATAATCATCAGGAAAATGTAGCTTGAAAGCTGAACCGAAGTTGGAAATATCTGACGTAAGACTTTTAGCGTTTTGCAATACAGATTGAGCTTCTGAAAAAATTTGCATAATCTGACCGTTGCCGAAGTTCAAAAGACGGGATTTTAACGAGTTCAACATCGCTAAATGTTGTTTTAGCATTGTTAGTTGTTCCGTAACTTCGTGAATATCGGCAGCAAGCCTGCTTAACTGTGTGCTTTCTGTAACAGGAATGCCCTCGACCCAAAGCCACCAAGCATTAGCCGGAGCGGACATAAGCATGAATATAAAAATACAAATGCTAAATAATTTTTTCATTTAATTTGTTTCTCCATTCTTCGCTGAAAAGTTGAATTTCAAAGTCGCGGTCAAGTTTGAGCCAGCCGTCAGCCCAGTCAGGAAGTTCACGCTCGCGAAGCCATTGAGCAGGCCATTCACGTCCGTAACGTTCTTTAAGTTCACGGACTCTTGTTAAATCTTCCGCGCCGCTTGCACCAACGAAAGACAATGCGACAGGCCCTAAACCGAGACTGAACAATCTGCGGCCTTTAGGCGAGATGATGTAATATTCACGTTTTCGGGTCATGTGAGAAATGAGATTTATCTGACGTTCGTTGAGTTGTAGAAAGTCGCGATAAAATTCACCGATTTTAGAGCCTTTAGCGTCAGGGTTTGCAAGAAGAATTTTTGTGGGGCAGCTCTCAAATACAGCGTCCCTGATTGTACTGTTTACAACATCAGCGATTGATTGAGTAGCGAGAACGACAGCGCAATTTAACTTTCTGAAAGTTTTAAGCCAGCCTCTTATTTTTTCGGAAAATAATTTGTCGCGCATTGCAGTCCAAGCCTCATCGACAACGAGAAGCGAGGGCGCGCCCTTTAATCGCCTTTGAATCTGGAAGAATAAATAAGTCAGGACAGCAGGAGCGATTTTTTCCCGTTCCAGTAGTGAAGCAATTTCAAAGACGTTGAACGAAGCGTAATTTATATCGTCGTGGTCTCCGTCAAGAAGATAGCCGCCGCTTTGATTGAGACTGTAGAAGCCCAGTGCCGCTTTCATATCTTCGTCCTGAACGGAAGTTATATATTCGGTTAATGTTCGTTCGGCGGCACAAGTTGTACTTGCGGCTAAGTTTTTCAACGCCTCATTCAATAAAATTCTGCGAACTGGAGTAACAAGACCGGGTGCGACCATTTCGATTAGCATTTCAAGCCATTCAGCCGCCCAGCTCATGACTTCAGGGTCGTCAATTTGTGCCAATGGACAAAGATTTATATTGTTAGCGGCTTGTCCCAAATCGTAAAAGACGGAGTCGTCAAGTGCCTGACAGAGTGGATAAATAGATTTCCCATTGTCGAAGAAAAATATTTGCCCGTTATCGTAACGCTGAAACTGCGCGGCAATCGTTGCAAGCAAAGTCGATTTCCCTGAACCCGTAGGCCCTAAAATTAAAGTATGACCTACATCACCGCTGTGAAGATTTAGTGAGAAGGGTGTACTTCCGGCGGTTGCGGCCTGAAGCAGAGCCGGAGAATTAGGCGGATAGAATGGACACGGGCAATATTTATCTCCGATCCAATCGTTTGAAAGCGGTACAATATCAGCGTAATTAAAA
>CAJORD010000026.1 GCA_905236605.1 uncultured Synergistales bacterium
AAAGCGGCTTATATAGAGATGTTAGAAAACTGCTTGAAATTTCCAGATAAATGGGAATGGTATGCCATGTGGTTTATTGAGTTGAATAACGGAATACATATCGGCGAATTATGTTTTAAGGGACTTAATTCAAACGGCGTTGCAGAAATTGGATATGGCATTTCGGAAAAATATCGCTGTCAAGGTTATGCGACCGAATCGGTCAAAGCTGTTACTGCTTGGGCTTTTCAAAATCCGAACGTAACGGCCATTGAAGCGGAATCTGACGCTGAAAACATAGCTTCAAAAAGAGTTCTTGAAAAATGCGGTTTTATTGCTAACGGAAAAATCGGCGAAGAAGGCCCTCGTTTTACATTAACTCGTTGATAAAATAGTATTTTAATAATTTATTTAGGAGGAATTTTTATGCGTAAAATATTTTTAGGTTTACTTGTTGTTCTTGCGTTAATGAGCTGTGCTTATGCGGCCGAGGCAAAAAGTCTTGTTGTTGTGTTCTCACGCGCGGACGAAAATTACAGTGTCGGCTATGTTGAAAAGGGCAACACGATGATTTTAGCCGAAATGATTGCGGACAAAACCGGCGCGGAGTTATTCGAGGTCAAGCCCGCGAAGCCTTACCCGGCTGTTTATGACGAATGCACGGACCTTGCGAAGAGTGAACAAAATCAGAACGCCCGCCCCGCAATTCTCGAAGACAAAGACATTAGCGACTATGATACGATTTTCTTCGGCTATCCTGTCTGGTGGGGAGATATTCCAATGTGCATGTACACGTTCATTGAAGCTCACGACTGGAACGGCAAGAAGATTATCCCGTTTTGCACTCACGAAGGTAGCGCTGCCGGACGCACCGAAGGCACTTTGAAACGTACAATGAAGGGTGCTAGCGTCGTGAAGCCGTTAGCGATGCGTGGAGCAACTGCGCAGAACAGACGCGCCGAAGCCGATAAAGAAATTTCAGGCTGGCTTAAAGGACTTGGATTTTAACTTTTAATTTCCCTGACGCATAAAAAAATTCCCGGATTTTCATTAGTCCGGGAGTTTTTTATTTTAATGTAAAAATTTCGATTTTTAATTTTCGGATTTTTCAGCGATTCCGCGTTCTTTGGGCGTGCCTGGGACAAGTGAATCACAGACTGCCGCGCAAATTCCTGCAACTGCCATCGGGGTCTTCAAAACCGCCCAGACCATTCCGCCAAGAGTCTGCATTAACTGGCTGCTCTCGGGGTTCATGAAGATTGATTGATTAGCTTCGACCCAACCAGGAAGGCCAAGAGCCATTAAGAACGCGAAGCCTACAATTAAAATATTTCTCTGGCTGCTCATGTCCGCGCGCATTAAAACTTGAATACCCATTGCGCCGATAGTTCCGAACAAGGCTATATAAGCTCCGCCGATTATTGGTGAAGGCATCGTGGCGATTAACGCGCTCAATTTTCCTACGAAGCTCATGAGAATTAAAATCACCGCGCCCGTTCTTACGACTATACGCGAGGCAACGCCCGTTAAACCGATTAAGCCGATGTTTTCAGTGTATGAAGTCGTTCCGACAGAACCGAATACGCCCGATAAAGCGCAGCAAAGACCTTCAGCACCGATTCCGCGGCTGATAGTATCAGAGTCGGGATCGTCAACTCCTGACGCGTAAGAGACTGAATGATAATCGCCGATAGATTCGATCATCGTAGCGAAAAATCCTGCAAGCAGTGCCGCGAATGACATTAAACTGAATTTAGGCACGCCCCAAGGGATTATGACGTTTCTAACATCTCTGATCCAAGGAGCTTCTGTAACTTTCGCTAAGTCTACATAAGCGGGGTGATTGGGTGCAAAAGTCCCGGTCTTTGAGAAGAACAGGCAAGTGCAATACGTAATAACGATAGCTAAGAGAATGGCGAATATGTTTATATATTTATTTTTTAAGACGAGGCTGAAAAGGAAAATCAGAATTACGACGGCGAGGGAAGCGGGCCAATAATTCGCGGCGTTGCCCTGAACGGCAGTTCCGGCGAGTGAAAATCCGATCGCCATGATGACCGGGCCAATTACAACCGGCGTAATGACTTTGCGAATAATTCCCACGATTTTGCTGTAGCCGATTATAGATAAAATGACGCCGCCGGCAATCAAGCCTCCGCCCATGTACTGCATGACCGTTTCCGGGCCTGACGCCTTATAAAGCGCTATGACCGTCATCACTGAAGGGATAAAAGAAAAGCTCGATCCCTGAACTATTGGAAGTCCTGAACCGAGCCTTTTGCTGGTCTGAATGAGCGTCGCCACTCCCATTCCAAAATATACACAAGAGATTAACGAAGCAATTTGTAAAGCGTCCATTCCCATCGCGGGACCGAATATCAAAGGAACAAGGGTGGTAGAACCGAAAAGCGTTAAGACATGTTGCGCACCTGAAAGAAGAGTTATTAAGAAAGGCGGCTTGTCATTGATTCCATAGATCATGTGTCTAGCCATAAAAAAACCTCCTGAAAAATTTTAATTTCCGGAGGCGTCATTTTACGGATTTTTGAATTTTTGTCAAGCCGTTCTATTCGGATTTTGGGGAAACCAGCCGCGCTCTACTCGACGTTTTTGTTCTTTAAGTTCACGAATGCACCATAGCAGGACGCAAGCAAGAACTCCTAAAACTCCTGAAAGCAAAAAATTTTCGGCCATCAATGAAAAAATTCCACATATAATTCCCAAAAAGAGAAAAACCGGCCAAATTTTTTCACCGAAATAATATTCGCACTTTATAACAACAGGGTGAAAAATTCCGATTATTAAAAACGAAACTACACCCAAAATTAATCCAGAATAATTAAAAATCATCTTCTACACATCTTCATAACGAAATAGCCGACACTCGTAAATAAAATCATAATGGCTATGTAATCCAAGAAAAAATATATAATCGGCTCTTCAAAATCAAAAAATACAAATTCTGTTCGCAAAAACATATATTCATGAAGCTGTCTTTTCACGAACGCATAGCAGCCATAAAGCGCAGGAATGAAAATAATCGCAGGAAATTTTTTTATGTGAAGTCCAACGTGAAAACTCATTATTACATAACCCCAATATGCCGCCAGCATGTGAGCAGTCCTTGCGAATGACATTCCGAAGCCTTCATCAGAGTCAAATCCCAAAATCCGCGACATCATTACACCGCTGATAAAAAGAAAAATTATGTCAACGATTAAAACTACGTCAGCTGCAACAAGAACCGAACGCGCCGCGTTATAACGTCCTTTGAAAATATTAAGAAGCCAGCGTCTGTTTAGCCATAAATGAAAAAATACAACTGCAATAAACGTCGCTCCTATGATTTCATGAATTAAAGCTCCGTATTCGTAAGCGTCAAGGCCGAAAAATTTTTCAAAAACATTGCCGATAGTTTCATAAGCCATTGACATTAATAAAAGCAAAGTCAT
>CAJORD010000027.1 GCA_905236605.1 uncultured Synergistales bacterium
AATTTAGCATAGCGTCCCGTTTTGTCAGTAAAGCAAAAACAAACATGAATCATAAAATCACCTCGCGATTGATTTTCTACGCGCCAGCGTTTTTTCCTACCGAAAATTTCAGAAAAAAATCCCGCCGAGTTTTTTCTCAGCAGGAGGCTCTCACATTACTTGAATTAACTTATTAGTATTAAACGGCATGCCTTGTTTCTCCGTTAAAAATTTCCAACCCCTAACGAAATCTTTATCAAGAACAAATCCTTTTTTGATGAGCAAGTCTATAGGAAATTCTTTTTGCAAAAACTTTTTTGTCATAATGAAGAAGACGACTTTGCCCTGCGAACTTTTCATGGCGTCGAGCAGTTTTTGAATAGAGCTTTCGTTTTCGGCAGGGATAATCAATTCGTCGTCGCGTATCAAAAAAGATTCTTTCATGATTTGAATTTTATCTTTCTCGACAAAAAATGCACGCTGCTTCCCCGCCACAATCGCGGAAATCTCCATTGTCTGCGTCTTCCATAGGCCGCTCTGTTGGATAATGAAATCATTTAATCTGCCCATTGCATTTGCATCGAAAAAAGGCGTTTGAATGTAATAGCTCATCCAGAGGCGATTGAACGGGTCGTTCGTATCAAAACCGAGCCCCTTTATGGAAAGATGGCTGTTGAAATGATAAATCATGTTCGACGTTTGAGTTTCCTGGTAGTGACGACACCATTTAACAAGACGATTGAATTTCACGGGCAGTTTCAGTGAACGTTTTGCAAAACAGTAATTCAATATTTCTTGATCTACTCCCAATTTGTCACTCTCAGAAAAAAATTTAATGGCGTCATTCAGCGTTTCCTTTTCCTTCCTGAAGGCGGGAATATTTATAGACAAGACGCCGGAATTGAAACCGTTAGTAATAGGCTGGTTTAATTTCTGGGAACTTATGGTGACCACACCAAGAGTGTTTTCGCCGAGCTCAATTTTCCAAAGCTCATTTATATCAAGATTGACAACAATGTCCGAGTCAAGATAAATAATTTTATTAATGTCTGGTGCAAGAACATCGGCAATAAAAAACCTGTAAAACATGGCGATGGAGAAACGAGTTTTTACGGCTTTTGCAAGGAGTTTATTTATTTTCTTAATCTCGTTCTCGCAGAGTTTCTCGACGTTATAAAATTTCACGAGTTGCCCATAACGTCCCGCAATGTAAATAAATTTTTCGCGATTATCTTGGGTAATCGTGTTATCGTGGAGAATATGAACCGTGACATCGGAGGTCGTATTGTCAAAGAGCGAAAGCATAGCTGTGCCTGTGAACTTTGAAAAAGCCCCTGTCTTGTCATAAAGCGAAAAACAGACATGAATCATAAAATCACCTCGCAGCTAATTTTCTATATACCGCTTGTTTTTCCTGCCAAAAAAGTTTTACGCAAAAAAATCTCATGAGAAATTTTCTAGCGGGAACATTTTACATAGCCCGAACGAGCGGCTTTGACTGAACGATTTGGCGAGCCACGACAAAATTTTTATATATCTCTGATGAGTGTGTTTATATCTCTCTTGTTGAACGCGTGTTGAACAAAATAAGTCCAGTGATTCAAAAAGTCTTTCCCTTCAACAAAGCCTGCGTCTTTTAGGGCTTCAATGACTCCGCCCTGTCTTATGAAAAATATCTTTTTATCGCGTTCGGCATTCATTTTGTCGATTAATTCTTGTAGAAAATTTTCGCCTTTGCATACAAAAAATTCGTCGCCGGCTTGAATGTTGTAGTTTTTCTTAAGCCAGTCTATATTTGAGGTTGCGCTGACCACAATGACGCGCGTCTTGCCCGACATTATCGCAGAAAATTTCTCCAACAAGTACTCTCGCGATTTGTTAAACCTTTGGATACCGTCATACAAATTATTGAAGACGGATGAATCGAACCACGGCGTCTTGATGAAATAATCCATCCACAAGCGACTAAACGGATCTTTCATATCCATTTGCAAAGTGTCGTCAAAGTAATGATAGATAGCGGGGCGAATTTGAGGATCTTTTCGCGCCTTATCAATAAAAACGTCAAATTTCTCCGCGAGCTTGACGTAATTCTTGGAGAAAAGATAGTTCAAAATATCCTGGTCTATGCAAGTCATTTCCGGATTTGACGCGACGAATTGGAAACCCTTCGTGAGAAAATCGTTGTTGCGCCAGTAATTCAAGTTAAGAAGGAGCACACCGGAGTTGAAATAGTCTTCGTAGGCAACCAGATTATTTTTAACGAGATATTTTTTTTCTTTGGCCAATAAAGGGTCGGATTCAATACCTATCTCCGCAATGGCTCCGAGCGGCTTGTAGTCGAGATCAATCCTCCAAAGTTCATTTATATCAAGATTGACGATTGTATCT
>CAJORD010000028.1 GCA_905236605.1 uncultured Synergistales bacterium
ATCGCAAGTATTTCCGCGCGTGGCACAGAATCGTTAATCAAAACCGGGATCATTGCCGACTTAAAACGAGTAAATCCCGAGCGTTGGCATAATCCCATTCGAGTTACGGCGGCGGCGATGCTGTTAGGCTTCACGTATTGCGGAGCCGACGGAACAAAAATGGCGGACACGTTATGGGTCGCGGGCGAGAAACCTAAAAACATAAATCCCAACGTAGCTGCGATGAAAGTCCCTGAGAAAAAATTGACGCTCAACGATCCCGGACTTGCGCGACTTGGATTTAAATTGACGGCGTTCATCAGACATTTTTATATTCTCGACAAAATTAAGATTGAGTACATCGACACCAGCGAGAAGGCGTTACAGGAAGCCGGCTATGAACGTCAACGACGCGTTGACTTTAACACAGGCGCTCTTGGCGACGTTCCATATAGAACAACGTTTTACGAAAATCCAGAAAGCCAAATGACGGCCTTCGGTTGCAATCCTCGAATGCAGACGGCGAAGCACCGCGGCGACATGGTCATTACACTTCCGACCGAAGTTTATAAGTATGCGCTGAAACTCAACACCATGAGCGAGAACGAAGACGACTTTTTTACAATAACGCGTCTTTTGTGGGCGAAACAGTTCGCGGCGTGGTATGAAAATCTAAAACCTTACGTTAAAGGCTTCGCGGGACTTCAAGGTTAGAACTATGAAAAAAATTTTTCTGTGTTCGATTCTGATTTTAATTTTTTGTTCGACGCCTGCACTTGCTGACGGTCAAAGGCGGCTTTCAGTTGTAATTTTTCCTACGATAAACTCAACCGGCCTCGAAGTTTGGGAGAGCAAGTATTATCCGTTTAATGTGCTTGAAGAAAAGATGTCGGAGTATCTCGAACAACTTTTCAAATTGTCGCCGTTAATCGATGCGCGGACGCTTGACGAGGCAGCTATGAATCGTTGGCTTTCAGGTTCGAGGCGCGGTGATGATATGGCGGTGCAGTTGGAATTGTATCAAGCGATAATGAAAGAAAAGCACGTTGTAGGCACGGCGCAGACTGGACGCGCGCTAATTAGACTGCGAGTTTATGACCGTGCAAGAGTGCAAGAAATTGCAGTTCGCAACGTCAAAGGCACGGATAAGAAATTTATATTGGATTCTGACGAAGATATATATTGGTTCGATACAGCGATCAGCGGCCTTGGTATACCGTTTGAATACGGACTAGATTTATTTGGACTTACTAATCAGTCATATAAAGGTCAAAAGATGAGCCGTCCGACGTGGGACCAATTTAAGAATACTTCTCACTGGCAAGCGATAAAGAAAGCCATTGAAGAGGCTTATCGACAGTCTATGTCGCAAGTTCGTAACGCAATTAGGAACAACGAACCTAACGCACAATTAATGGGTACGGATAATTTTTCAACGTCGTTCTTAACAGTCGGAAGAATCCTTGCACCGACCGCTACAGCCACACGAAAAAGACGCGATTACATAATTTCGCTTGGAAGTTTTGCAAATGGTGCGCTCGATTCTGTTCGCGTGGGAGAAATTCTTGATGTTGTCAGGGCTGATACTTATGTTACAGTTGTGCCTGAAAATCCTGTTGTTGTATTGCCGAAGGTAATTGGTAAAGTAAAAGTTATAAAAGTCTATGAAGACAACGCAGTCGTGCGCGTGATTAAGGACAACAAGAAAGAGCCAATAACTCTCAAAGACATTGTAGTAAAGAAAACTCGAATGACAGGCAAGTAAATTAGTAAGGAGTGAAGAATTTATTTTGAAAAAAATTTTTTTAATTCTTGTTGCGGCGTTATTGGTAGTGGAGCCGCTTTACGCTGTTGATGACGATAGCACGCCTTATATGCCTTTTCCTGAGCAACCGTCGCAGCCTGCACAACCTAAAGCACCAACTAAGAAAGCGCCGGCAAAAAAGAAGACTACGACTAAGAAAACCACAAAGAAGACGACAAAAAAGGTCGCACCTAAAAAAGCAACACCACCGCGGCAAACGTCGCTTGAACGTGGTATTGCATTAATGCAAGAAGATCGCTATGAGGCCGCGAAACCTTACTTGTTAAAAGCTATTCAGGAAAATAGAAATGACCCTAACGCATGGTACTGGTATGGAGTGTATCACGAAAAGACAGGTGGGTATTATCAAGCGCAATATTTCTATTCTAAAGCAGTTACGATAGACCCAGCGTTTGAGCCTTTATCGCGAGTTGTGTACTATCCAAACGATAATGAGAAAACTCCACTTTGGGACCCCAAACGTCCCGCGCGTGTTTATCCTGTTGCTACACATAATGACGGCTTAACAGTTGCAAGCAGCGGGAATTTCCCTTCAGCGCCCAATGACCCTGAAATACCACAAGTTCCAGTTTATTTACCACCTGAACCAGATTCAAATCCTCTTCAGGGTGATTCATGGGCACCGGCCGTTTATGTTCCGCCCAACCCTGATGAACTCCCAGTTCGCGAGGGTACGCAGCCCGTATATACTCCGCCAGAAGTACAAAGTGTTATCGCAGAGCCTCAAGAAGAAAATAAGAGAATGGAAAATTACACTTACAAAATCCCAGGCTACTCAAACACTTACGTTGACAAGAATGAAGATTCAAATGTTAGAGTCGATTTACCACTTTATAATCCCCCAGAGCCGGGGCAAACTGTTGCACAAGCTCCCGCGCCACAACCTGAAATTAAGAAGGCTCAAACTACTAAAGCTGCGACTGAAAAAGTACAGCCTAAAACAGCGCCGCGGAAAGTTGTAAAACAATCTGACAAGAAAGTTACGAAAAAAACAGCACCTAAAAAGCAGACTACTACTAATAAAGCTCCGGAAATACCGACTAGGCCAACACAACAAACACAGCAAGCGCAACCACAAAGGCCACAACCGCAGCAGCAACCGGCGCCAGAGCGTAGACAACAGCAACAAACGCAGCCTCAACAGCCATCACGACCGGTTCAGCCCGAAAGAGCGCCGGAGCCTGAAATCACACAACCTGAGCGAAGGCAGCCTGAATATTTGCCGCCGGTTGGACAGTTCTCACCCGATCCCGGTACTGTTTTAGAAGGGCCGATCCCGCCCGTAGGCCAAGGAAGCCAATATTAAGAGGTGAAATACAATTTGAAGAACAAATTTTTAATTTTTGTATTTTTAATTTTTGTAAGTTTATCATCAAAAATTGAATGCGCAGAAAACGCAACTTTAGTTACGCAGCCGGCTTATCACTCTATGAGTTTTTATGTATATAAGCCTGCTAACGTACCCAATGAATTTTTCGCAACTTTTGATGGTTACTTAGTATATAAGGACGCGCAAGGAATTTGGAATTATGCTTCGGCGGAACAGTCTGGAATCAAGAAAACCGCTTATGTAGTGGGTTCAGTTATCCCCTCCGTTGTAAAATTAAAACCATGGAATACAACAATATCATCTGTTACTCCAATCTTAGGAACGGATAAAACACTTACAACAATAAAACCTGCTGGAACTCGTCGAAATCCTGATGACGTGCTATCTCTTGAGTTAGAGACGCCCGAAATTTTGAAAATCGATGTTACACCAATCACACGGCCCGCACCAAAAACTCAAGTAAAACCTAAAAAAAATACAACTTCAACCCCAAATGCGCAAGTAATTAATAAATCGCAAAGAATCGTATATACTCCTCCAGAGGCTAGACTTGATCTTTATTCACCTGGATTATATACACCTAACGCCGCGGATTGGACACAAAATTCTAACTTCATGGCTATAGGAAAGTGGCAAAATAGTATTGATAGAATTGGAGTGCTAGATAAGCCTACAACGCCTATTGCATGGAAAGGAGATTATCCGGAAGTGATTTATGCGTGGACGGGTATGCAGTGGCGACAAATGAATGCACGAGGCAAGCATATAAGCGCACTTAGCACAATAAGACGGGAGATTTACGGCTTGACTGTCCATACAAACAAACTAAATGCACCACGTTGGACTAATGATGATTCATATGTTTTATCACAATACGCGATAATGTGGGGCTATAACTGGCTTGGTCAGTTAATAATCGGAAGAGGATACTAATATGAAAAAAATTTTTATGTTTTCATTAATTTTTATTTTGGTAAGTTCATGTGCAGAGGCAAAACTTTATATAACAGAACCGTTGCTTGTGCCTGAATCCCCGTATGCAGGAATGACTTTTTACGTTTATAAGCCTTACAACATGCCTAAAGATTGGTATATAACTCTCGATGGCTATCCTGTTAAGAAAAATTATGATGGTATGTGGGTTTATGGTACATCTGAAGGGCCAAACTTAGTCCCAACTAATTATGTAGTAGGTTCGATTGTTCCGTCAATGGCTGGAATAACAAAATGGATTAGCGATGCACAAGTTTCTGAACTTCGTAAAGTCCCTACTGAAGACATGTTAGCCGTGCAACAACGTACTTTCACACGCTCGCAAATGGCACAAGGTAAAAAACAATCTACTTATATTCCAGATTGGACTTTTAGGTATGAGTTTATGTCAATAGGCAACTGGAAAGGCACTGTAGATCGAATCGGAGTTCTTGAAAATCCAGCTACCCCTGTAGCGTGGAAAGGTAATACACCAAAAGTTGTATATGTGTGGACTGGTAACAGTTGGCATCAGTTAAATATAAAAGAAGGGCAAAGGCCAGTTAACGCCTTGACTCGTGAAAACTCAAAAATCCGAAAATTGCTAAGACAATCTGATTTTCATTGGTATGAACAAGACGTGCCTATTTTAGCTCAACAGGCTAAAACATGGGGATATTACTGGCTTGGTGTGATTCATCTAGGAGGAATAAACAAATGATTCCATCTATTTTATTTTTGTACAATGCGCCGGAAGATTCTTTGCCTGTCTTAATGTCGAAAGCCATTGCGCTGACTAAGACGGAAGAGGCTTTTAAGATTGTGCACAAAATTATAGCGATTGCATGTGAAAATAATTATGCAACTGGAAATTTATGGCACAATTATCTAACACATTTAATTTTGAGCAATGAAAATCCTTTTTCCTTGGCCTCTGAACGTAGAGAAGCGCCTGAAGGCTCGTTGATGGATTTTGCACTTCACGACTTCGAGATTTTCAGAAAGCTCTTTAGATTGTCAGACTCAGACTTAAGTTTAGCTTATATCAAGGATTTTAGAGGAATTTGCGCTAACTCATTAATACCAAGTTTAAGTTTACAACTTTCTAATGCAAATTCAGCAGATGAATTTTGTAAAATTGTAAGTGGCTTTTACAAACGTTACGGAGTTGGTATATTTGCATTTAATAGAGCCTTTAGACTGGGCGCTAATTCACTAATTCCAGTGCCTAATAAAAACATCGGCGACGTTAATTTTGACGACATCATAGGATATGAAATACAAAAAAATGAATTAATTTCCAATACTAAAGCGTTTTTGGAAGGACGTCCAGCTAATAACGTTTTGCTTTATGGCGACGGCGGGACGGGCAAATCTACGAGCATAAAAGCGCTGTTAAACGAGTTTTTCGCGGACGGATTGCGCGTCGTTGAAATTTACAAATATCAATTTCGCGACATTCTTCGACTTACTGAATCATTGCGAAGACGAAATTACAAATTCATAGTTTTCATTGATGATCTCTCATTCGAGGAAAATGAGATTGAATACAAGTATCTCAAAGCTGTAATTGAAGGCGGTATCGAGACAAAACCGGATAACGTGCTAATTTATGCGACATCAAACAGACGCCACATAATTCGCGAAAATTGGAGTGATCGTGATGATATGGAACACAACGGCGACATTCACAGGTCTGATACTGTAGAAGAAAAATTATCCTTGGCATCACGCTTCGGGATTGCAATTAATTATTCATCGCCAACTCGCAAAGAATATCACAAAATTGTATTAAAGTTAGCTGAAAAATCTGACTTGAATGTTGATATAAACGCACTAATTAAAGGCGCTGACACTTGGGAACTTAGACACGGAGGAATGTCAGGACGAACAGCAAAACAATATATTGATTACAAATTAGGGGTGGAAAATTAGTATGCACTTAATCACAAGTCATTTGAATACCGATTTTGATTCACTTGCAAGTATGATAGCTATTCAAAAATTGTATCCTGACGCTGTAATTTGCCCGCCTGGCTCTATGAGTAGAAAAGTTCGTGATTTCATGGCTCGGCGCGGTCATCAGTGGACAGCAAAAATTTTGAAACCTAAAAAAATTCCACTTGATGAGGTTACTTTAATGGTAGTTGTAGATGCTCGCTCTCGTCAAAGAATAGGCGCCTTTGCTGCACTTGTAGGCCGTCAAGATGTCGCTGTTCATGTTTACGATCATCACCCTGCAACACCTGATGATATTCCGGCCGAAGAGTTTATTTATGAACCTATAGGCGCTGTAACCACAATGATTTTCGAGCAATTATTAAACGAACGTAAAGAAATTACACCCGACGAAGCCACACTTTTTGCTCTTGGAATTTATGATGACACAGGCGCATTAACATATGAAACCACTACAGAACGTGATATAGCAGCAATAAGCTATTTGCGCGAATTAGGAGCCGATTTATCTGGTATTTTGTCGCAGGTGGAAACTGATATGTCAGTTGATGATCGTAAATTGTTAGATAATCTTGCTGAAAACGCCCGTGAAATCTACATTAATGGCGCAAAAGTTTATCTTACATGGGCCGAAACTGAGGAATATATACAAGGTTTATCAATTTTTGTAAATAAGTTAAAAGAATATTGCGATTCACACGTTACAATCGCAGTTGTGAACAATGGTGGCAAAAAGATAAACGTCATAGCTAGAAGTGTCGAAGGCGTTTTGAATGTAAAAGAGTTTTTGGCACCTTATGGCGGAAGCGGTCACTATCAGGCGGGAAGTGCTACGTTGACTGATCGCGACGCAAAAGAACTTTTAGATGAAATTGAAAAACGACTTGCCGGAGCAATTACACCAATGGTAAAAGTTGAAGATATAATGACCTCGCCTGTTATCGCTGTAAGTCCTGATTCTCGCGTTGATGAGGGATATAGAACGATGCTGCGTTTTGGTGTTAAATCTTTACCAGTTGCAAATTCTGATGGCGAAGTTGTTGGTATAATGACGCGTAAAGATTTGGATAAAGCTCATCTTCATGGACTAGACCGCGCAAGGATTTCAGACTTCATGACGCAAGGTATCATCAGCCTTTCTTCTGAAGCGTCAATCGACGAAGCTCACCGAATGATGGCAACTTATGGATTTGAAAAAATGCCCGTGCTTGATGATAGTGGAAAATTAGTTGGTACTCTTTCGCGCGCTGATTTGTTAAAAGCGCTCTACCGCTCAGGTCAGTTCGCAAGCGAAGAAAATTCGCGAGATTCAGCCGGCTTCCTTTGGGTGGAAAATGTTGCGCATTTAATGGAAGATTCATTCAGTCTCAAAACTCTTTCTTTATTGCGTCGTGTTGGTGCAAAGGCGCATGAACTCGGCATGAAAGCCTACTTAGTCGGCGGTACAGTTCGAGATATACTAATGGGTGTGCACAACATGGATATAGATATTTCAGTCGAGGGAGACGCAGAAAAACTAGTTACATCATGGGACGAGCCTGGCTGCCGCGCTACTTTGCATGGAAGATACAAAACTGGAACTATAACATTTCCTGATGGCGAAAAAGTAGATGTTGCAACAGCTAGACGCGAATTTTATGAATATGCAGCGGCTACCCCAATCGTACAAAATAGTTCACTGAAACAAGATTTGAGCCGACGTGATTTTACAGTTAATGCAATGTCAATATCTCTAAGCGAAAACGACTGGGGCACCTTGACTGACAACTTCGGAGGCCGTGCAGACCTGAAAGACAAATTACTAAAAATTTTACACAATCTTAGTTTTGTGGAAGACCCTTCAAGAGTTTTGCGTGGAATTAGGCTCGAACAAAGATTGAATATGAGCTTTGAAGATAATACAATGAGATTATTAAAAAGTGCGGTGCGAGGCGGCTTACTGGAATGTCTTTCAACTACAAGAGTACGCGCGGAACTTGAATTAATTTCCAAAGAAACTTGTTTCAGGAAAATTGTAATGCGAATGTGTGAACTTGGTATTTGGGAAGCTCTTTTCCCAGGCATGAAAGTAACTGACAACGTGGTTAAGCGGCTTCACGTAATGGAACATTTTATCGTACAAGTTAAAAAACATGGTATAGATTTCAAAGGTATGGAATGGCTTGTGGGTATGGCAGTTGTATTCACAGAATCAAAATATGACGTCAAATTTTCAGCAATGGACCGCATGAATCTAAATCCAAACGAGCGCGAGCAACTAACAAAATGTTTCCAACAGTGGCCTAATGTCGAAAAATTCTGCTCCGGACGCAAAAATATCAAAAATTCAGAGGCTTATTTGTTTTTCAAAGATTATGGCGCCGTGCCGCTTATTTACTGGATTACATGCCTGCGAACTCCTGAAACTCGACGCGTAATAATTGAACACATGGAATTTTGGACAAATATTAAAGG
>CAJORD010000029.1 GCA_905236605.1 uncultured Synergistales bacterium
CGTAACGATTGCTTCGTAAGGTTCAAACTCACGCCACGCCGCGAACGCAGGAGCATAGCTCTGAATAGAACAGTTAGGCTTGACGGCAATAAATCCGCGTTCCGTTCCAAGTCGTTTACGCTGCGAGTTAATAACTTCGGCATGTTCTGGATTAATTTCCGGGATTATCATAGGGACATCAGGTGTCCAACGGTGCGCGCTGTTGTTAGACACAACGGGCGTCTCTGTTTTTGCGTAAGCTTCTTCGATCGCTTTAATTTCGTCTTTAGTCATGTTCACGGCACTGAAAACAAAATCGACTTCATCAGCGATGCCTTTGACGTCTGTAACGTCATGAAGTTTCATCTCTTTAACATTTGCGGGGATTTCTTCATCGAGGAGCCAACGTCCCGCGACTGCTTCGGCATAAGTTTTGCCTTTGCTGTTTGGAGAAGCGGCTATGACTTTAATATCAAACCATTCGTGATTGTGAAGTATCTGAATAAAACGCTGTCCGACCATTCCTGTAGCGCCAAGAACGCCGACTCTTAATTTTTTCTGCAACTTTTTTTCACTCCTAAAAATTTTCTGAAAAGTATATCACGCTTCCTTGTTAATAATTTCTGCTAAAATTTCACGCATTAAGGAGGCTGAATAAAATGTCAGAAAATTTATTCGGATTATCACAGCTTGATTATTTCAAAGGCTCGCTTGATGAACGCTCAAGAAATTCACTTTCGGCGGCCGTGAATAAAATCATAGAGACAAAGAAGCGCGGCGGCAAGGTCATGGTCGTAACAGGCAGCGGCCCGAACATTCATGAAGGAGTTACGACGCTAATCGCTGAATTAATTCGCGTCGGTATCGTTGACGCTGTATCGACAAGCTCGGCGGTGATTGCTCACGAGATGGCGGGCTCGCTCGATAGAGTCTTTAGAGTCGATGCTCAAGCTCTGGGTATGGATATGTCGAAGATGCCGCGCGGAGATGTCTTTGAATTCACGTGCATGAATGAAAACGAACTCGACGCTATACGCCGCGAAATGCCGCTTGATGAAGAAGTCTTGAAACGCGGCGCGGAGCTTCCCAAAGTCAACGAGATAATCAAAGCTGCGGGCAACATGGCCTACCCGATGGGCCTTAGGACAGAAAAACTTGCGCTTGAAGTTTTGAGCCTTGCCCGCATGTACGGACTTCCGTTTGAAACTGTCGCGGGCTGGGGCTGCGATGAACATACAATGTTGGGAGCGGCGGCGAAAAAAAATATTCCTGTCCTCGTTACAATCCCGCAATTAGTAGGCGGCGGCGCTGTCGGAATGTCAATCGGAGATTCGATTCCTGTTTCACAACGTTCGATGAGGATTTCAAGAATGTTAGCGTCGTGCGACGTAATAATAGAGAGTGCTGTAGCTCTTACTCAAGAAATTCACGACGGGCCTTTTGAATGCTACACAGGACACGGAATTTGGGCTTGGTGGTCAGGACAGAACACTTATAATCTTCGCGATAAAAATTTAATTCGCATTGACCTCGATGAAAATCTTCGCCGCGCAGTCGAATTAAACGCAACTGTTCAAGAAGCTATCGACAAAGGACTTCCTAAAACGAAGGCCGCTAAGATTCCGTTTAGAATGGAGATGTCAGCGTTTGCGCGTCATGAAGGAAGCATTCCGATTGTCGGCGATATTGGCAAAGCGTGGCCGTTAATAGCTCATGAAGTTGCGAAGGGACTAGGGATTAATTTAGAATTTCTTTCAGCGTCGCAGGACACTCCCGAAGGCTCTTCAATGCGTGAATGGATAGTCGAGAACGTCAAGCCACTTGACCGCGAAAAGATGTTAGAACACGCAAAAAATTTTCTCTTATATTAAAATAAATCCCGTAAAAATTATAAAGGGAGGAAATTTTATATAACATGTATAACGCTGTACAAGTTAATAAAGATACATGGTGGGTCGGTGTCAATGACCACGACACAGATTTATTTGAATCACTTTGGCCATTGCCGCAGGGCGTCGCTTACAATGCTTACGTCGTCAACGGCACAACAGCTACAGCTGCGATTGACACAGTGAAAGGC
>CAJORD010000030.1 GCA_905236605.1 uncultured Synergistales bacterium
GACCATGAACACATGAGCAGGCGCGCAGAGTTGTGCAAAACGTCCGCCCTTGACGCTTGAAAGATGTTTACGGATTGTGTTAATCTCAACGATATCGGCACCGCATGATAAAAGCTGGCTCGTGATGTCTTTCATGTCGTCAAGCGTAACGCCTTCGGCCGGAAGTTCAAAGAGTGCAGAGCCGCCGCCGGAAACAAGAAATAAAACAGTGTCGTTCTCATTAAGATTTTTGACGTATTCAAGCAAAGCGCGCGTGCCCTTCAGCGTGTTCTCGTCAAGAACAGGGTGCCCAGCTTCAAAAATTTCAAGACCTTTAATGTCGCCCATCGAGTGTTCATACTTCGTAACGACAGCACCGGAAATTTCAGAGCCTAAGATGTCGCTCGCAGCCTTCGCCATTCGCCACGCCGCCTTTCCGATTGACGCAACGACTAAACGGCCTTTGCCTTTTCTCGCTTGAAATTCTGCACGGCCAAGAGCTTCTTTAACTGCCGACTCGGGCAACACTGCTTTAATCGCGCTGTCGATGATGCCGCGCATGTCTTCTTTGAGATTCATTTTTTAACCTCCGATTTCGATTTTTGATTTTAATTTATGGATTTGAAATTATTATAGCGAAAAAATTTTGCCACTTGCAAAAATTCGCGATAAACAAAATAATTAACTCTATGAAAAATTTTTTTATTTTTAATTTAGAGTGGGTATGCCAAACTTGAATTTATTAAATAAATTACGAAAACCTGACGCCCGGGTAAGAATCAAAATGGAAAGAACTCATTACGGCATGAAATTTTTTTTGCCGGAGAGTCTTTCTGAAGACGAGCTATTAAAACTTCTCGTTCGGATTCCGGCTGCGGCTTATAAACTTCCAGACGGCCAGAGCGTCGCGCTTGACTTCGCAAATAGAAAATGTTCGCGGCGTTTAATCCTTCACATGATTAATAGCATAGTCTGGGAGAAAGATATAAAAATTTCTGCGTGGCTTTCAAAAAATCAAGAGAGCTTGAACTTATTCGCGGCCGCAGGTTTGACATTAAAAGAGCCTGAAAAAAAATCCGAAGCTCCGAAACCGGAACTCGAAATTCAAAAAAACGAAAATAAAATCGAAACTCCAACACAACGAGAGCCTATTTCAGAGCTTAAAGTCGTATATAATTCAATGCGTTCGGGACAGCGAATAGAATCCGAAGGCGATGTTATTGTGTGGGGACATCTAAACCCTGGCGCAGAGATTGTCGCGGGCGGAAGCATAATCATAGCGGGACGATTATTGGGGGTCATTCACGCAGGAGGCTACGGCCGCGAAGATGTCTTTGTGTGGGCGGGCTGTTTTGAAACTCCGCAGGTAAGGATCGCTAACAAACTCTGCTACGCGGATTCAAAAAACACGGCGTGCTGGCGTAAGAGCGTTTTAATAACTCTCGAAGACGGCACACCGATGATACGAGAAAACAAATTTACAAAAAGCAGCAATTAAGGAGGAAATTTTTATTAAATGGCACGTGTTATAGTAACGACTTCGGGCAAAGGCGGAGTCGGAAAGACAACTTCAACAGCGAATATTGCGGCAGCGCTTGCACGATTCGGAAAAAAAGTCGTAGCTGTCGATGCAGATGTAGGACTTAGAAATCTCGACGTAATAATGGGACTTGAAAATCGCGTCGTTTATAACTTCATTGACGTCATCGAAAAGACTTGCAAACTTAATCAAGCTCTCGTCAAAGATAAAAGAGTTCCCGGCCTGTATCTTCTTCCCGCCGCTCAAACTAGAACTAAAGACGCAGTGAACCCTGAACAAATGGTCGCGCTATGTGAAGAATTAAAACCCGAGTTCGATTTCATTTTGCTCGATTGCCCCGCAGGCATTGAGGGCGGATTCAAGAACGCGGCCGCCGGCGCTGAAGAAGCTCTCGTAGTAACGACGCCGGAAATTCCCGCAGTTAGAGACGCAGACAGAATAATCGGAATGCTTGAATCAATGGGAAAATCTCCGATCCGTTTAATCATAAACAGACTTCGCCCCAACATGGTTCAAGATGGCGACATGCTCGCAAAAGAAGATATTCTTGACGTCCTTTCGATTGATTTAATCGGCGTCATTCCTGAAGATGAAAACGTAATTCGTTCTGCCAATATCGGTGAACCCATGACCATGAGCCTTGACTCTCCTGCCGCTCACGCATATTTGAACATTGCCGAGAGATTGCTAGGGCGCGATGTTCCTTTGATGGACCTTGAAAGCTACGCAACACGAACTTTCATAAGCAAGATTAAAAAATTCTTCAAAGGCAGCAAGAAGAGATAGCAAACGAGAGGAGGTACGATTATGGATTTTCTGAAAAAAATTTTCGGTTCGGGAAACGACGGCTCACGAGATAAAGCTAAAGACCGCCTCAAAATCGTTTTGATTCATGATAGAACGGACATATCCCCTCAACTTCTTGACAGTCTTCGCGATGAAATCGTCGGCGTTCTTACAAAGTACATGGAGATCGACACTGACAAAATAGAAATCGATCTTGACCACGATGAACATGAAGTCGCGCTCGTTGCGAACGTTCCAGTTTTAAGAATCAAGCGCGGGAAAATTGATGTTGATAAAAATTAATCTTTAATGAAATTTCTTTTACTTCGCTTAAAGGACGAACTGTCATTAGCAGACAGGTTTTTATTTTTTTGCGCTCTCATGCTTGCAGTATGGGGCGTATTTTGTATTTATAGTGCGTCAGCAGGAACTTCAGGGGGCGGGCTAGACTTTGCGTTGCGTCAAACTGCGTGGCTTGCGTTTAGTTTGTTCGCAATGATTTCTATAATGTTATTTGGTCATCGAAATTTATTAGAAGGCGCATATCCGTTATTTGGGCTTGCGCTTTTGTTGTTGCTGTTGACGGCGCTGTTAGCTCCGAAAGTCAAAGGCGCGCAGAGTTGGCTCGGCTTCGGCGGGATTCGTTTTCAGCCTTCAGAGTTTGCTAAAATTTCGATAATCTTGGTACTTTCAAAATTTTTATCTCGCTATCCTCCGACGGACTTAAAAACTTTTTTTGCGGCTCTTGGAGTTATTTCGCTGCCGGTGCTTTTAGTTTTGCTTCAACCTGACGCGGGAAGCGCGCTTGTGTATCTTGTGATTTCGTTCGTAATGTTGTTAGCGGCGGGGACGCCTTTGAAATATCTCGGCACTATCGTGGGGCTTGGAGTTGCTGCTATTCCGTTGTTAATAATGTTCGCGCTGAAAGATTATCAAAAGAATCGAATTTTAGTTTTCATTGACCCTATGCGAGATCCATTAGGAGCCGGCTATAACGTCATTCAATCGCGAATTGCTGTAGGCTCCGGCGGTCTTAGTGGCAGGGGCTTCATGATGGGGACGCAGAGCAAATTAAAATTTTTGCCTGAGCCACACACGGATTTTATTTTCAGTGTCTTCTCTGAAGAGTTCGGTTTTGTAGGAAATCTAGTTTTAATTTCTTTGTTCGCGCTTTTGTTATTCAGAATAATTTTTATTGGCGTCAGGAGCAAAGATCGACGCTGCAAAATTTTAGTTTCCGGTGTTGCAGCGTGGCTGTGGTTTCAGATGTTCGAGAGCATCGGAATGAGTATAGGCATTGTGCCGGTAACGGGATTGCCATTGCCGTTTTTGAGTTACGGAGGAAGCTCACTGCTTGCGACGTTTATGGCGCTTGGCATAGTCGCGAGTATTTATATCGAGGAGGTCAGCAATAAGCGAAGAATTTAGAGGAAACTGAGCTGAGCCGAAGACGCGGCATCGTCTTGAGAAGTTATTTTTATCTTAGTGTCTGGGATTTCTAGTCCCCAGTTATCCCAGCCTATAAAATTTTTCCGGGCAAATAACTCTATTTTCTTTTGTTGAGGAAACATGCGAGTGATCCCCTCTATTATCTGTTCCGGCTTTTCGCTGTGTTCACTACGTCGAATTGAAATCAGTTGACGAATGTTTCTTGCACCACGTGGAGATGGAAAGCGTCCCTTTTTGAAGGCAAGTACAAATTCTGTCTGCGATAGAGTGTAGCGTCCGGGATTATGAATTTGTTTGTCCCATACAAATGCAACTGTTTTGTATTCAAAACCCCATGCTTTTCCTAGCTCAATTGCATTCGCAAATTGTGGGCCAGTAGTCCACATAAAAAGGATACAATCCTCTGCCGCTATTGACTTTATGTCAAGTTCTTTTAATTCTTCAAGTTTTAATGTCGGATATTTGAAATTTGCGGCACTAATGAAAATATTTTTTTCAAAACCGATATTGATATTCTTTATACTTGATGAAATTGCCGACGCACACTCGTGACTTCAGTCATGAGTTAGTCGGCTTATGGTAGAATAAGTAATCATGAAAATTTTGTCA
>CAJORD010000031.1 GCA_905236605.1 uncultured Synergistales bacterium
AGCAACCAAAATTGCAGGAAGAACGTCATTTTTTAACGCACGAATACCTTCGGACATCTCAAACGGCAAAATAATTTCATTAAAATTTGCCATTGATTTTATAATTTTGAAAGCTTGAGGTAAATTATCGGCCCTGAATATCACCCAGCAGATGACGACACAAAGAAACGTAACAAGCCACGCGATTAATTTGGGAAGCTTTATATTCAGACGTCGCCATTGATGATTAATTGCTAGCATGACGCCGTGAAGAAATCCCCATAATATAAATGTCGCGCCGACTCCGTGCCAAAGTCCTGTGAACAGCATCGCTATAATCACGTTGCGGATTTTTTTGAACTCGCCCTCGCGACTCCCTCCGAGCGGAATATAAATATAATTTTTTATCCACGTCCCCAGCGACATATGCCAGCGTCGCCAAAAATCTATAATGCTCAGAGATTTATACGGCGAATCGAAATTAACAGGCAAATTTTTGTTGAACATCAGGCCAAGCGCTATAGCCATGTCGCTGTAGCCGGAAAAATCAAAATATAATTGAAGTGAATACCCTAAAGCGGCAGCCCACGCTTCAAAAAATGTCAGGGAAAATGGATTTGAAAAAAGTGTACCAACGACAGGCGCTAGATTATCGGCTATATAAACTTTTTTGAAAAGTCCGAATATGAAAAGTGTAATTCCGAAAGCAAGTTTTTCATAATTAATTACACGTTTCGTTACTCCCTCTAAAATTTTAAAATTAAGAATTGGCCCGGACGTTATCACAGGGAAAAACAAAATTTCGTTTGAATAATCCAAGAACGACAAAGACTTTATATTTGCACGATAAATTTCAAATAAATATCCGAGCTGCGCAAATGTCCAAAATGAAATCCCGAGCGGCAAAAAATTAATTAGCTTGTAATATGTCAGAAGTCCGAAATTAAAGCATACGCCTATGAATAAAAATATTTTTTTCCGATCCGAAGTTTCGATTTTGATTCCGAGAAAATAATTTACAAGCACTGAAACACAAAGCAGCGGTACGTAATGCCAATCCCAGAACGCATAAAAAATTAACGACACTGCAATCATGCTTAACGCTGCGCTGCGAGCCGATACGGAAAAATAAATCAGATACACGACCGGCAAAAATAAAAATATAAATTCAAATGAATTAAACGCCATGAAAATAAAATTCCTTTCTAAAATTAAAAAATAAAGCGGCTTCCCCTGATTATAAGGTTATGCCGCTAAAAATTAAAAATTGAAATTTAGAAAGTGTTATTTTTTTATTGGCTTTTCAAAATGTTGATAGTCCTTCACGCTTTTCCAATCGCCACCCCAGTCAAAGCCATGCTGCTTGAATAATTTATAGCAAAGGTCATCGTGCGTGATTTTGTGCGGGAAATCTTTGCTTCGGTCAACATATTCACCCGCGGTCGCAGGCTCGATATTAATTTTTCCGTTGACTTCTTTAACATAAGGATTGTAAAGAGTGTTTATGTCAACAGCGAGCCCGAGGCCATGATTAGAAACGGTCGTTGTGTGCGAGATAAATCTGAAATTGAAACTCGAAGAATTATTATCGCGCATTGAAAGTTCATCGTCGGCGTTATATTCGTCAACAAGTCTGATTTTTTCAATTTGATATTTTGCCTCGTAGAGTTTTTCAAAAATGTCGAGCAAGTCGGCCGCGATTGCAGCGTTGCAAATCATTTCGCCTTCGTGTGTTTCGCCGTCAAAGCCAACATGAAGGACATGCAAATATCTTAAATCGCTTAACGGCACAACGCAGTCATCTTTGTAGGACTTGCCTTTAATGCGTGCAAAAGTTACGTCATCAATCTCGGTCGCGTAAAAATTTTCATTCGCACACGCCGCCGGAACAATTAAAGCCAAAATTAAAACTGCAAAACAAAATCTAACCATTCAAATGCCTCCTTAGCATCGTAATTTCCTGAATGTGGATAGAGCCACGCAAATTCAAAATTAAGATTTTTCACGCCGGTACTATTAAGAAGCTCATGATAAAACACTGTCTCAAGCGCAAATGACGAGTCGCGGTCTTTCATTCCCCAACGAACGTACCAATTCGGCGCGGTCGTTACGTTTTTGTCCTTCGTCAAATAATCAAACGGGCATGTCATTTTAATTTCTCTTGCGAGCGCTTGGCCTTCGGGTGTTCTTATAAAATCGTCCCATTCGAGGCCGGTATCATCTTTGCCGACAGAATTTTTAACAGTGTCTTCGTTCCATGAAACAAACTCGAACGGGCTATAAGGCTGCTCACGAGTTCCAAAGAGATTATCTTCGTTCTGTTGCTGCGGTTCATAAAGGCCCGAATTACTGAAAGCCGGAGCGATTTTTAATTTTTGATTCCGTGCGACAAAATATTTATGCGCGTCGAAGTCGTAAGTATAAGAGCCGTCATCATTAAGAACGAGCCAATTATTCTCGTGCCACTTTGAATTTTCAATATCGGATTTCATTTTCGCAACGCCGATTTCAGTGATGCTCTCTTCGATTTCGGCCTTCATGAGCCTGATTATCTCGTCGTTAAGATTTTCGGCCGTCAACGGTAAGCCGTCCTTGCGAATTAGTCCCAAAGAGTTCACATACTTAGCATAGTCGGCCTTCAGAGCGTCCGAACGTCTCATCACGTCTTCTTTGCTCGCTACGTCATAATCTAAATCGCCGTCAGCAAATAATTTTTTTCTTGTTTCGTTGTAAGTAAATTCGTAAGCTGCGTCGGCGTGTCCTAAGTCTGTTATCGGGCAATAAGACATAGTAGCAAAAATTTCATCGCCGATTTTGGGGTCGCTTTTGAAAATTCCGTCGTCAGATTTTGAAATTCCTGCCGCGCCAATCTCAAAAAGATATTCAAAGAAGTCCGGGCTGTTGCCGCTCGCTGCGATTAAAGCTGTCATAGCTCCGCCGCCGCTCGTGCCATTA
>CAJORD010000032.1 GCA_905236605.1 uncultured Synergistales bacterium
ATAGCCCGGAATGTCAACATGCGCTGGGCAAAGCGTAACGCATGGGACGGCCCTGAAGCCTTCGGCGGTGCAACTATGTCCTTCGGCGTGAGCTTCGTAATCGTCATGGAAGCCTTTGAGGCCGTTTAAGACCATGTTAGCGGCTTCGTAACCGATGGCGCAATCTGCCGAATTTGAAATCGTTTCTGCTGTTTTTTGGATAAGGTCAACTGTTTTTTTATTGCCTTTGCCGTCGATGAGGTCATCAATTAAACTTTCAAGTTGTGGAAGACCGACGCGACAAGGAACACACTTACCGCACGTCTGCGCGGCACAAACTTTGAGATAACTGCTAGCAACGTCAAGCGGACAAAGTCCGGGGGGCGCACCCTTTACACGCCGCTCAAGATCCGTGTGAAGCGTCTCAACTGTAGCCTGAGCTTGGCTTTCATTTTTTATGCTAAGACGACTCAAAAAAAATCACTCCCTCGTTTTATTTAAAAAAATTTTTACCCCTAAAAATCATTTCTAATTATACAGGAAAGAATTATGAAACTGGAATTTTTCTAAAATGTAAATAAGACTTTTTAATCTGGTTTACACACTCGGCAGAATGTGGTATAAATTTTATATTATGAAAATAGAAATCTTAACAATGCTTGAAAATCACCCTAACGAATTTGTTTCTGGCGAAGCGATGGCTGAACAACTTGGCGTAACGCGCGCGGCAGTCTGGAAAACAATTAAGGCGCTTCAGAACGACGGCTATAAAATCAGAGCCGTAAGTAATAGGGGCTACTCTCTCGATATATCGGACGATAGACTTTCAAGAAATTTAATTCGCAAAAATTTATCGCAAAATTCAAAAGTCGCTGAAATAATTTTTTTTGACTCTCTGGACTCGACGAACAATTATGCAAAGAAAATCGCTTTGAAAAAAGAAACTTCGCATGGCACTTTAGTAGTTACGGATCATCAGACGGCAGGTCGCGGACGCTATGGTCATATTTTTGAATCGCCGGCTGGGACGGGCCTGTATATGTCGCTAATATTAAGACCGAAAATCGAAATTTCAAAATTTCAAATGATAACGATAGCTGATGCTGTGGCCGTGTGTCTTGCGATTGAAGACTTATATGAAGGCTCAAAAGGAGAATTAAAAATTAAATGGGTCAACGATATTTTCTTTCGCGGTAAGAAAATCACGGGCATTTTGACCGAAGCTGTAACAAATTTTGAAAGCGGCGAGATTGAAAGCGTCGTAACCGGGATCGGCGTGAACGTTTCCACAAAAAATTTCACTGACGCAGCGGGCGATATAGCAGGCTCGATTTTTGGAGAAGGTGAAAAAATTTTTTCTCGCAACGCACTTTGCGCCCGAATTGCAGATTACGTTATGAATTTTGCCGAAGACCTCGACGCTCCAGAACTTATAAACACTTATCGCGAACGCTCATTATTAAAAGCTGGTGAAAAAATTACATATATGAAAGACGACAAAAAATTTTCTGCGACTGTACGCGGCATTGATGACAACGGCGGACTTGTGATTACGAATGAGAATGGCGAAGAAGAAGTTTTGCGTTCCGGCGAAGTCAACACAGTAAGAAGTGAGTGATTAAAAATGAAACAGACGAAAAATTTAGTTTTATGTGCTTTGTTCGCGGCATTGATTGCTATCGGCGCGCATTTGAGAATCCCTACGCCGCTTGTACCGTTGACGTTTCAAACTTTGTTCGTAGTTTTAGCGGGTCTTGTGCTTGGAAAAAAATTCGGCGCGATTGCCGTTTGTGTTTATGTCGCAGCTGGACTAATTGGGCTTCCGGTGTTCACGGGCTCGGCTCTTAATCCTACATTTGGTTATATAATCGGCTTCATTCCCGGGGCGTGGCTTGCGGGATTCATTCCTGAAAAATTCAAAGCCTGCTTTTTAACATACACGCTTGCGGCTGTAGCCGGGATAGCTGTTATTTACGCGGTGGGGATTCCTTACTATTATTTAATGTCAAAGTATTATCTTCAAAATGAAATTGGCGCGAAGAGTCTTTTGATTTATTTTGTACTTATGCCATTGCCTGGGGATATTTTTAAATCTTTGCTTGCGGGACTTATCACAAAGCGATTGAAGGCAATTAAGAATTAAATTTATAATTACGCTAAAAATTTTTTGCAGGAGGATTTAATTTTTTAATGAAGCGTAAAATTTCGTTTGGCGTAATTATTTTGGCCATTTTAATTTTTGCATGGAGCAGGGACGCTTATTCAGATTTCGGGAGCTTCTCGGGAACTTCAGATTACAGCAGCTCGCGAAGCTCTTCGGGCTCTTCACATTCAAGCTCTTCGTCGTCGCGCTCCTCATCGTCATCACGGTCATCACGGAGCTACAGTTCTGGCAGCAGCACCCGACGCAGCGACAACAGCTCGACGATAAATTTCAACACGAACAACTTTAACACCGTTCCACTTGCAGCAGGCACTTTAGGCGGGAGTA
>CAJORD010000033.1 GCA_905236605.1 uncultured Synergistales bacterium
AAGGCTGTTGCGGCGCGTCTATTTGGCCATAAATGCACCGAGGGCAGCAATTACCCGCCGTTAATAACGGATATTGATAAACTTTTTCATGAAATCTTGACCGCGGCATGTCTTGGCGAATCGAACGCAGTCGAAATCACAGAGAACGGCAAAAACTGGGAGCTTACGGCCTCACCGTTACGAACGAATCCGAAAAAAATAGATGGCGTTGTCGTTCGTATAACTTCCGAACTTGAAAATCAAAATCAAATTCACGAAAATCAGCCGCCTGTTCAAAGCGGCGCGGAAGTTCTCAACGCTGTACCATTCCGGGCTTGTGTCGTTAATAACAAAGGCATGATATTGGCGGCAAATAAATTTCTTTCGTCATCGTCAAAAGAAAATCTCACCGGACGAAACATAATTGAATTTTTCAAGCCGTTATCGAACGTCGGAATTATAAAAATAATTTCGCGTCGCTCAGGCAGCGTTGACGGACAAATCCCGGCTTTATCAATCGAAAAAAATTTTTGCGACGAGTTATATCTTGATGAAAATCTCAACGACCCGGCCGAAGAGAAAACTGAAATTTTTTCTGTCGTTCGTGTTCACGCGACGCCGATTAAATGGCAAAATTCTGAATGCGTTATGCTGACTTTCGAGGACATTACGGAAAAATCAAAACTTCAAGGACAGCTTCGGCGGCTTTTAAGTTTCGATTCGTCAACGGGAATTTTGAATCGTCGCGGCATTGAGCATTTAATATTGAGGGAGTTCGGGCGGGCAATTCGAGACAGCGAAGACCTAAGCTTAATCATGATTAACATCGACAATTTCACGACGTTAAACGAGGCCATGGGCTATGCGGCCGGGAACAGAACTATTCGCGGCTTTGTGGCAATCATGAAACGAACTTTAGCAAATTATTCAAAGAGCGTTATAGCGCGTTGGAGCGGGGACGAGTTTTTAATAATGTCGCACTGTTCAGGAGCGGCAGCCGTGGTTTTGGCAAAAGATATTCGAGAGCACGCACCCGGGATTCAGATAAGCGCGGGCATAGCGGACTTAGCGAGCGGAAGTTACGCGGGCGTGAGTGATTTTATCGGCGCTGCTTACGATGCAATGATTTTCGCGAAGGACAACGGCAAAAATAATTCAGTGCTTGCAAAAAATTCATGATAGCCTTAAAGCGTTTCGGACAAAATTTTTTAATCGACAAGAACATCTTAGCTTTAATAATTTCGCGTGCGGAATTAAATTCTGATGATTGCGTCCTTGAGATTGGCCCCGGCCATGGAGTTTTGACGCACGCTTTGCTCGAAAAAAAAATTTCTTGTCTTCATTCAATAGAGCTTGATGAACGACTTCGCCCCGAACTCGAAGAGCTAGCGAGCCGCGAAAAAAATTTTTATCTTCATTGGGGCGACGCCGTGAAATTTAATTATGAAACTCTGGCGCCGTTTCCTAACAAGACCGTCGCGAATATTCCCTACAACATCACGACGCCTCTAATCTGGAATTTATTGAAGTTTTCTGCGCGTGGACTTCGATATTTTTTATTTATGCTTCAGAAAGAAGCTGCCTTGAGATTAACAGCTCCGCCGGACACGAAAGAGCGCTATCCTTTGGGCGTTACGATTGAGGCGATGGGACGCGCTACGATTGTGAAAAATGTTTCTCGAAAATGTTTTCGGCCTGTGCCTGAAGTCGATTCGGCTGTCGTTGAGATTGTCGTAGAAAAAAATTTTGAACTTCTAAATTCTCCGACATGGAGCGAATTATTACACCGTGGCTTTGCACAACGTCGAAAAACTTTATTAAACAATCTAAAGGGATTCAAAAATATTTCGGATTGGCGAGAAATTTTTTCAGCCGCGAAAATCGAAGAGAACATCAGAGCCGAAGATTTGACTTTTGAAAACTGGTTAGCGATTTTTGAAAAACTCCCTCATGAATAGAGGGAGCTTTTTAAATTAAAATCATTCTTGTGAGCCACGCGAAAACCCACGCTACTACACACTGCCATATTACAACTCCCCATGCCCAGCGATTGCCGAGTTCTCTTTTAATCGAAGCGACCGCGGCGACGCACGGCGTATATAGAAGACTGAAAACTAAAAGCGAAGCTGCTGCAACAGGCGATATAACGGCGCTGACGTTCTCGCCGAACAAAATTTCAAGAGTCGAAACGACGCTTTCTTTTGCCATGAAGCCGCTTATTAACGACGTGCATATTCGCCAATCGCCAAGCCCCAACGGTCTAAACAGAGGCTCTATAAGTCCTGCGACTGCTGCCAAAATACTTTCTTGAGGGTTGTCAGTGAGATTAAAATGAAAATCGAAACTTTGCAAGAACCACACAACGATCGTGGCAATGAAAATCACAGTGAAAGCTCGCTGAAGAAAATCTTTTGCCTTCTCCCATAAGAGCCATAAGACGTTTTTTGCGCCCGGCATTCTGTAATTCGGTAGCTCCATTACGAACGGAACAGGCTCGCCACTGAATAAAGTTTCTTTGTAAAGCAGAGCGATTAAAATTCCGACGACAATCCCCAAAATATAAAGTCCCGTCATGATAAAGCCGCCGTGTTTCGGGAAAAACGCATTTACGAAAAAAGCATAAATCGGAAGTTTCGCGGTGCAGCTCATGAACGGCGTTAATAGAATTGTCATTCGCCTGTCGCGTTCACTAGGAAGCGTGCGCGTTGACATTACCGCCGGGACTGTGCAGCCGAAGCCTATCAACATCGGAACGATACTGCGGCCTGAAAGTCCGATTTTTCTTAATAGCTTGTCCATGAAGAAAGCCACTCGCGCAGAATAGCCCGTGTCTTCAAGTATTGAAAGAAAGAAAAACAAAGTAATGATTATCGGCAAGAAACTTAAAACGCTTCCGATGCCGGCGAAAATTCCGTCAATGATTAAGCCGTGAAGGACGCTGTTGACGTTCATTGAGGTCATGAAAGCGTCAGCCGCTTCGGTGAAAGAGTCAATGCCGTTTTCTAAAAGTTCTTGAAAATATGCACCGATGATATTAAAGGTCAAAAAGAAAATTGAAATCATGACCGCCAAAAACACGGGTATAGCTGTATACTTGCCAGTTAAAATTTTGTCGAGCTTCTGACTTCTTAAATGTTCTCGGCTTTCTTTAGGTTTTACGACGGACTGCGAGCAGACTTTGCGAATAAATTCAAATCTCATATCGGCTATAGCGGCGTTACGGTCAAGGCCTCGCTCGTTCTCCATTTGAATTATTATATGCTCAAGCATTTCTTTTTCGTTTTGTTCGAGTTTTAATTGCTCAAGCACAAGCGGATCGTTCTCAATGACTTTACTTGCGGCAAATCTTAAAGGCAGGCCTGCGCGTTCGGCGTGGTCTTGAATCAAGTGAACGATAGCGTGCAAAGCTCTATGAACAGCTCCGCCGTGGTCGTTCTCGTCGCAAAAGTCATAGCGCGTCGGTTTTTCTTGATATTTAGCAATGTGAATAGCGTGGTGAATAAGTTCGTCGACACCTTCATTTTTAAGAGCCGAAATCGGAATGACCGGCACGCCTAAAAGAGCTTCTATTTTATTAATGTCAATCGTGCCGCCGTTGCCGCTTAACTCGTCCATCATGTTCAGAGCTACGACCATTGGAATTTGCATTTCTAAAAGTTGGACAGTCAAGTATAAATTTCTTTCGATATTCGTAGCGTCGAGTATGTTTATAATGGCCTTCGGCTTCTCGCTCAAAACGAAATGACGCGAGATTAATTCTTCGCCGCTATATGGAGACATTGAATAAATCCCGGGCAAGTCCGTTAATAAAGTGTCTTCATGGCCCTTAATCATTCCGTCTTTGCGGCTGACAGTAACGCCGGGGAAATTTCCGATTCTTTGCTTAGCTCCCGTAAGCTGATTGAAGAGAGTTGTTTTACCAGAGTTTTGATTCCCGACGAGCGCGAATGTTAAGACGGTGCCGTCCGGTAACGGTTCGTTCTCGCCTTTAATATGATACTTGCCTTCTTCACCAAGTCCCGGGTGTTCAATTATGGAAGAATGATTTTCAGATTGTGTGTCAAGAATTTCTTCTTTTATATTTGCGATTGGCTTAATTTCTATTCGTTCGGCATCGACAAGTCTTAAAGTTAATTCGTAATCATGGATTCTAATTTCGAGTGGATCGCCCATAGGAGCGTGACGAATCATCTTGACTTCAGCGTCCGGGATAATCCCCATATCGAGCAAGTGTTGTCTTAAACTGCCTTCGCCGCCGACGGATTGAATTATTGCGCTTTGATTAATTTTTAATTCATTGAGATTCATTTCGTTTTCTACTTTCGTGAAATTTGTCGCTAGTATATAACAAAAATTATTAATTTCAGGAGGGCAAATTTATGCGAAAAATTTTTGTTTTAGTTTTAGCGTTTTGTGTTTGTATGTTCGTTTTGTCTCCGGCGTTCTCGTCTGAAAATCCTGATTTCAAATTTGATTTTCCTTGCCCGTATCAGACGACGCTTAACGACTGGAGTATAGCTTCAGCCATTGTCCAAGCGACGCAGCGTCCCAATATTCCCGCAAAAGATTTCAAAGTTGAAGTTGCTGACGATGCGCGCAAAGCCATTCAAGAAGCTATCGACAAAGCTAACGAAGCTGGCGGCGGAAGAGTAATTGTCCCTGCGGGCGATTATTTCTGCAAAGGGCCTATCGTTCTGAAGAGTTGCGTAGAGCTGCACTTAGAGGAAGG